>JBFHEQ010000006.1:0-20157 GCA_041584075.1 Hydrogenophaga sp. | reverse complement strand
TCGGGCCAGACCATGGCATGGGTCTGGCAACGGCTGCGGATGGTGGGCAGCAGTTGGTGGGTGGCTTCACTGGCCAGAACAAAACGGGTGTCACCCGGGGGTTCTTCCAGGGTTTTGAGCAGCGCGTTGGCGGTGACGTTGTTCATGCGTTCGGCCGGATAGACCAGCACCGCCATGCCACGACCCCGTGCGCTGGTGCGCTGCGCAAACCCCACGGTGTCACGCATGGCCTCCACGCGGATTTCCTTGCTGGGCTTGCGCTTTTTGTCGTCGATGTCTTTCTGGGCCTTTTCCGACAAGGGCCAACCAAAATCCAGGGCTGTGGTTTCCGGCATCAACGCAACGAAGTCGGGGTGGGCACGCGTCTCCACCAGGTGGCAACTGCCGCAGACGCCGCAGGCTCCCTGCGCTGTGGGCGCTTCGCAGAGCCAGGTCTGCGCCAGCGCCAGGCCGAGCTCGTATTGTCCCAGCCCGGAAGGCCCTTGGAGCAGCCGGGCATGGCCGCGCTGGCCCAGCAGGACCTGCAACTGCCGTTGCAGCCAGGGGGCCAGAGGGGTTCGAGGGGAGGAAGACATGGCGTTGTTCAGGGAGCCTTGGGCAGCCAGCCCCGTTGAACGAAGCTGGCAATCAGATCTTGCCAGACCTGCTCGCGCGACTGGTCGGCGTTGATCCTGGCGAACCGGTGAGGTTGTGCGGCAGCACGCCCAGCATAACCCGCCACCACAGCCTGGAAAAAGGCCACGGGCTGGGCCTCGAAACGGTCGGGTGTGCGAGCGTCGGCCAGTCGGGTGGCGGCAATTTCGGGCGCCAGATCGAACCACACGGTGAGGTCGGGCTGGCGCAGACCTTGTCCCTGGAGGGCCGGCGTGGCTTGTACCCACTGCTCTAGCGTCGTCAAAACGGTCAGATCAAAGCCCCGGCCACCGCCCTGGTAGGCAAAGGTGGCGTCGGTGAAACGATCACACAACACCACGTCGCCCCGGGCCAGGGCGGGCTCGATCACGGTCAAGAGGTGGTCGCGGCGGGCGGCAAACACCAGCAGCGACTCGGTCAGGGGGTCCATGGCATCACCCAGCACCATGGCACGCAGTTTTTCGGCCAGTGGTGTGCCACCGGGTTCTCGGGTCAGGGTGACCACCCTGCCCTGGGCCTTGAACGCGTCGGCCAGGTGGGCGATGTGGGTGGACTTGCCCGCTCCATCGATGCCTTCAAACGAAATAAAAGGGCCGGCGCAGGCGCTGGACGGGTCGAGGGTCGGCATGGTCAACGGTTCAGGATGTAGCGACGCACCGCCGCGTTGTGTTCGTCCAGGGAGTGACTGAAATGGCTGTTGCCATCGCCCTTGGCCACGAAATACAAGGCTCTGGAGTCGGCGGGGCGCACCGCTGCCAGCAACGAATTCCAGCCAGGCATGGAAATGGGGGATGGCGGCAAGCCGGCTCGGGTGTAGGTGTTGTAGGGGGTGTCGGTGAGCAGGTCGGTTTTGCGCAGATTGCCGTCAAAGCGCTCGCCGACCCCGTAAATGACCGTGGGATCGGTTTGCAGGCGCATGCCGATGCGCAGGCGGTTGTTGAATACCGCGCCGACGAGGCTCCGGTCGGCTTCTGTACCCGTTTCTTTTTCGATGATGCTGGCCAGGATCAGGGCCTGCTCGGGTGTTTTCAGCACGCTGGCCGGGCTGCGCTGTCCCCAGGCCTCTGCGAGACGGGTGTCCATGGCCTGTGCGGCCTGGCGCAAGACGCTGGAGGCCAGGGTGTTTTTCACCACGCGGTACGTGTCGGGGAAAAAGCGGCCTTCAGGGTGTTGGCCCGGAAGTCCGACCCGCTCCATCACGGCCTCGGGACTCAATCCGTCGAGGTCTTGCCGCAAATGGGGCGAAGCGCGCACCGCAGCCAGCACTTCACGGATGTTCCAGCCCTCCAGCAGGATCAGACTGCGAAGCGCCTGCTCTCCGCGCACCATCTGCTTCAGCAGGCTTCGGGGTGTGGCCCCCGGCTTGACTTCATACACGCCCGCTTTGATCGTGGCGGCATCGCCCGACAGCCTGAACCAGGCGTAAAGCGCGGTGGGGGACACATCAACGCCCGCTCCAGCGATGGCGTTGGCCACCGCACGGGAAGAGCTTCCCGGCTTGATCTCCAGGTCCAGTGGCTGTTCCGCCGTGGTCCCTGCAGGCAGTCTCAGCGATTGCCCCGTCCACCACCAGCCGGCCGCGGCCACGCCAAGGGCGATCAGCATCAGGGCAATCAGCAGGGAAAACAGTCGTTTCAAGGTGGGCAATACAGTGGATGGTTGCAGGGAAACCCTTTGCAGGGACCA
This sequence comes from Hydrogenophaga sp., assembly GCA_041584075.1. GTDB lineage: Bacteria > Pseudomonadota > Gammaproteobacteria > Burkholderiales > Burkholderiaceae_C > Hydrogenophaga. The sequence continues at coordinate 17,838 of JBFHEQ010000006.1, read as the reverse complement.
CACAAAGGCAGGTCGGGCATGATAATCCAGCGGGTGGACCTTCGCAGCCGTTCAACCGTTCAGCGATCGCCACCCTGTGTTGAACTTCTCCCTTCATTGTCCATGCCTGATTCATCTTTGACCGCTCCCGAACGCTCTTCTCCAAACGGTGTGCTGCGCTGCAAAGGCCTGGGCGTGATCCGTGCGATGGGTGAAGATGCGGCCAAGTTCCTGCATGGGCAGCTGACCCACGACGTGGTGTTGCTCGATGCATCGCACGCCCGCCTCGCTTCGTTCTGTTCGCCCAAAGGTCGCATGCTGGCGAGCTTTGTGGTGTTCAAGCGATCGGCGGAGGAGATTTTTCTGGTGTGCGATGCGGCTTTGTTGCCGGCCATGCTCAAGCGGCTTTCCATGTTTGTGATGCGGGCCAAGGCCAAGCTCAGCGATGCCAGTGGTGAGGTCGCTGTATGGGGGCTTGCCGGATCTGCTGTGCCATCCGGTCTGCCTGGCGAATCCTGGAGCCTGGTGTCCGACGCCAGCGGAGCGCAGGTGATCCGGCTCTACCCGGGTGAGGGCGTCGCCCGGGCGTTGTGGGTCGCGCCGGCAGATGTGCCCGCTCCGCAAGGCCCTGCCCTGACGGCAGACCAATGGGCCTGGCTGGAAGTCATGAGCGGTGTGGCACCGGTCACGGCGCCCATCACAGAAGCTTTTGTGCCCCAGATGCTGAATCACGAATCGGTGGGCGGCGTGAACTTCAAAAAGGGTTGCTACCCCGGCCAGGAAGTGGTGGCCCGCAGCCAGTTCCGGGGCAGCTTGAAGCGACGTGCCTACCGTGTGGCCTGTGCCGAGGCGTTGACCGTGGGCCAGGAAGTTTTCCACAACAGCGATGCCGAGCAACCCTGCGGCCTGGTTGCGGCTGCGGCGCCGAACCCGACGGGCGGCTGGTCGGCCATTGTCTCCATGCAGACGCAGGCCGCATCGGAAGGCCAGTTGCATGCGGGCACCGTTGCGGGTCCGGCGTTGCAGCTGTTGCCCCTGCCCTACCCGTTGCTTGACGATATTTGAAGCTTGTCAGGGGCGGCGTCTTTCATGTGTCTGATCGCCTTTGCCATCGCTGTCGACCCGGCCTTTCCCTTGTTCATCGCCGCCAACCGCGATGAGTTTCTGGACCGGCCCACGGCTCCTCTGCACCGGTGGTGCCTGCCCAACGGGATGGAAGTGGTGGGTGGGCGCGACCTGCGCGACGGGGGGACCTGGCTGGGCCTGAATGGCAGCGGGCGTGTGGCCATGCTCACCAACGTGAGGGATGCCCAACCCCAACCTGCCACGCGCAGTCGGGGCGAGCTGACCCACCGCTGGCTGGCGGGCGATGTGTCCTGGGCAGACTTGCTGGAAGGTTTGCGCCCCGCCGACTACGGCGGATTCAACCTGGTCGTCGGAGATGTGGCCGGGGGCGGATGGGGTTGGGTCTCCAACCGGTCACCGGAGGCGCCCCACGCCGCTGCCAAGCCAGCCCTGTTCCACCGTGAACTGGGGCCCGGCGTGTATGGATTGTCCAACGCCACGCTGGATACCGGCTGGCCCAAAACCCTCAGGCTCAAGCAAGCGCTGGCCGATGCCCTGACCATGGAATCGCAGGGCGACTCCGCCTCGGGTCGTGCCCACCTGCTCCAGGCCCTGGGTGATGGCCGGCGGCTGGACCACAGTGAACTGCCCGAGACCGGTGTTGCCAATGCCTGGGAGCAGGCCTTGTCCAGCCCATTTGTCTTTGTGCCCGAGCGCGGCTATGGCACGCGCAGCAGCCTGATCGTGCGGGCAAGCCAGGATGCTGTCGCCGAAGGGCCGTTGGGCCTGCAAGTGGAGCTGGAGGAGTGGACGCACGGTAGCGACCACGGTGGCCGGCCGACCTGGGCCAGCAATCAGCGTCAGGTCGCCAGTTTGAAGTGGTAGCGTTGCCGCGTGTGGTCAGTGCAGCGACCGGCCCATGGTGACGTGGGGTATGCCGGCTTCTTCATAGGGATCGCCCTGGCGCTTGAAGCCCAGCCGGTCGTAAAAGCCTTCCGCGCTGCGCTGGGCGTGCAGCACCAGGGCTTGATCGCCCCGGGCTTTCGCAGCATCGGCCAAGGCCTCCAGCACCTGACGGCCGAGTTGCCCGCCACGCAACACCCGGTCGACCGCCATGCGCCCCACTTGCGCCACGCCGGACGCTGCGGGCAGCATGCGGCCGGTGGCCACGGCCCAGCCCAGCCGGTTGTAGGCCACGGCGTGCACGGCGTGTTGATCGGCCGCATCGGACTCGAGTTCTTTGGGGATGCGCTGCTCCTCCACAAACACCGCTGCGCGCAGGCGTTGGGCATCTTTGCCCAGCGCCGCCCAGTCGCCCACCTCGACCCTGACCATGGGTTCGCCGGCCTCATAGCCCAGCAGCGTTTCGCGCAACGCCGGCGGCACAGGGCGCGATGTCTGGGTGGCCGGATCGGCAAAGACGTACACGATCTCCCCCGAAATCAGGTGTTCTTCGCCGCGGAAGATGGCGCCGGTGAACACCATGGACGAGGTGCCGATGCGACTGCACTTCATGGCCACTTCCACCTGATCGTCCACCCGCGCCGAGGCGTGGAATTCGACGGTGGCCTTCACCACGTACAGGTCGCCCTCCAGCGCGTCCATGGTGGGCTGGTAGGGCAAGGCCAGTGCGCGCCAGTAGTCGGCAATGGCGGTGTCGAAATACATCAGGTAGTGGGCGTTGAACACGATTTTCTGCATGTCCACTTCGGCCCAGCGCACACGCAGGCGGTGAAAAAAGCGGAAATCGGATCGTTTGAGCGTCATTTTTTTGTCTCCAGAGGGGGCTGATCGTGCGATGTTAGGGCCTCATTCCCGCCATGGCTGTGTGAAGCCGCTCGGATATCCGAGAATGCTGTCTGCCATGCGACTGCCCCCCCTGCCCGGTTCCCGACTTCCCGCTTTGCGGGCGACTTGCGCCCTTGCCATCCTGATCTGCCTCGTACCATCTGCGCGGGCCGAGGTGAGTGAAAGCCTGCAGTACCGGTATTACACGGCTTCACCCCAGGGCGATGAGGCCCTTTGGCAGGCGCTGGACCGTGCGTCTCCCATCCGGCATCAAGGGAAGGTGTTTCGGGGTGATACCCGCTGGCAGGTGGTCTGGGATCTTCGTTGGGCGAAAAGCTCCAGCGGCCGGTGTGCCCTCACCCGCGTGCAGACCAAACTGAGCGCCACCATCACACTGCCCCAGATCAGCGGAGGCTGGGATGCCGGGGCGCGTGCCCGCTTTGTTCGTTACGTCTCGGCGCTTCGGCAGCACGAGCTGGGGCATGTGGATTTCGCGCGTGAGGCTGCGCACGCCATCGACCGCCGGTTGAGCGCCTTCCCTGCGATGCCGTCATGCCAAGCCCTGGAGCAGGCGGCCAATGCCGCAGGCTTCGCGCTGCTGCAAGAGGCCCGGCAGCGCGACCTGGCTTACGACCTGAAAATCGGGCACGGGCGCAGCGAAGGTGTGGTGTTGCCCGACTGAAGTTTGAATGGTGGGCTCAGGGCTTCTTGCGTTCAGTGGCCCCAGGCGTGGCGCAGGGCCCGCGCAGCGTCCATGTGGCTGGTGAGCGCTTGAGGGATGGCCCGTCCGAACTGGATGAAGCCGTGCACCATGCCCGGGTAGATATCCAGATCCACCGGCACACCCGCCAGGCGCAGCCGGTCTGCGTACATGAGGCCTTCGTCGGTCAAAGGGTCGCACTCGGCCAGGCCAATCCAGGCCGGCGCCACCCGCTCCAGATCGCGCACGTCGCCGGTGGCATCCACGCCATCCAGCGGGGCAAAGCGCCAGTCGTTGCGATCTTCGGCTTCGCGCAGGTAGTGGCCGAAAAAATAGTCGATGTGGGCTGTTTCCAGCATGAAGCCATGGCCAAAGGTCTTGTGGGACAGTGTTTGCTGGTGTCCGCCTGTGCCAGGGTAAAACAGCAACTGCAAGGCCAGCGGCCAGCCAGCATCGCGTGCCTGGATGGCGGTGACCGCAGCCAGTGTGCCGCCGGCGCTGTCACCGCCCACGGCCAGTCGGCCTTCATCCAGCTTCAGTTGGCCCGCGTTGGCGCGCAGCCAGGCCAGGCTGTCCCAGGCATCTTCGGCCGCGGTCGGAAATTTCCACTCGGGCGCCAGCCGGTAGTCCACCGAGATCACGGCGCAGTGCGCCAGATGGGCCAGGTGGCGGCACAGGGGTTCGTGTGTGGCCACGCTGCCCACGGTGAATCCGCCCCCGTGAAAGTACAGCAGGACCGGCAGCGGCTGCTCCGAGGCCGGTGCGTAGAGCTCGGCGTGGAGTTCGGCACCGTCGCGGGCGGGAATCCTCAGGGTTTCTACCCGGTGCAGTTTGTGTTTGGGGATGTCGAGCACCCCGGCGCCCGCCGCATAGGCCTCTTTGGCCTGGATAGGTGACAGCGCGTGCATCGGCGGATGGCCGGCGCGGGCGACCCGGTCGAGCAGGCCGCGCATGGCGGGGGTGAGCGAGGCTCTCGGGTTGTGGTGCTTGGACATGGGGCGTTTTGTACGTGTTCGGTTCTGCCGAGCGTGTCTTTTGCGCGACCGCATCGGGGATGGGTCGGCTGGTGCATGCTGGGTAGGGATGCGTATAGTTTGCCTTGACTGCTCTCCCTCCCGACAACCATACGACCAACACCAGAGACAACGATGGCCCAGATCCTCTACATCACCAACATCCTCATCGAATTCGGGGCGCTCGCCCAGCTGGCCGCTGAATGTGAACGCACCGGTATCCGTCGACCCTTGATCGTGACCGACGCTGGTGTCAAGGCGGCGGGTTTGCTGGCCAAGGTCGAAGTCGCCTTGCCCGGCGTGTCGTTTGCGGTGTTTGCCGACACACCGTCCAACCCCACCGAGGCCGCGGTGCGCGCGGCGGTGGAGGTGTACCGCCAAGGTAATTGCGACGGACTGATCGCGCTGGGCGGCGGCAGCGCCATCGATTGCGCCAAGGGCGTGGCCATTGCCTCCACACATGAAGGTCCGCTCAAGACCTACGCCACCATCGAAGGCGGCTCCCCCAAAATCACCGACCGGGTGCCGCCCCTGATCGCGGTGCCCACCACGGCCGGCACCGGCAGCGAAGTGGCGCGCGGCGCCATCGTGATCGTGGACGACGGGCGCAAGCTGGGCTTTCACAGCTGGCATCTGGTGCCCAAGACCGCCCTGCTCGACCCCGAGCTCACCCTGGGCTTGCCACCCATGCTCACCGCAGCCACCGGCATGGACGCCATCGCCCATTGCATGGAAACCTTTATGGCACCACCCTTCAACCCACCGGCCGACGGCATCGCACTCGACGGCCTGGCGCGCGGCTGGGCCCACATTGAGCGGGCGACCAAAGACGGCAGCGACCGCGAAGCCCGGCTCAACATGATGAGCGCCAGCATGCAAGGCGCCATGGCGTTTCAGAAGGGCTTGGGTTGCGTGCATTCGCTCAGTCACAGCCTGGGCGGCGTCAACCCCCGCCTGCACCACGGCACACTGAACGCCATGTTCCTGCCTGCCGTGATCCGCTTCAACAGCGAGGCCGAGTCCATGAAGCAGGAAAGGCGCCTGGACCGCATGGCCCACGCCATGGGCCTGGCCAGCGGCGCAGAGGTCCCTGGCGCCATCACCGCGATGAACGCGCGCCTGGGTTTGCCTTCGGGCCTGGCCGCCATGGGCGTGACCCCCGATCTCTTCGACAAAGTGATTGAAGGCGCCCTTGCCGACCATTGCCACAAGACCAACCCGCGCATCGCCAGCGCAGAAGAGTACAGGGAAATCCTCACGCAAGCCATGTGATGCATCTGCGGCGATACTGTTTGTTTTTGAGCCATCGTGAGTGCACGAGAAGGAACAGCAAATGAAAGCCCAGAACATCCTTGAGACCATTGGCCGCACCCCTCATGTGCGCATCAACCGCCTGTTTGGCAGCGCTTCCCAGCAGGTGTGGATCAAGTCCGAACGCAGCAACCCCGGGGGTTCGATCAAAGACCGTATCGCCCTGTCCATGATCGAAGACGCCGAGAAGTCGGGCGTTTTGAAGGCTGGCGGCACCATCGTAGAGCCCACCTCCGGGAACACCGGCGTGGGCCTGGCCATGGTGGCCGCCGTCAAGGGTTACAAGCTGGTGCTGGTCATGCCCGACAGCATGTCCGTCGAGCGTCGCCGGCTGATGCTGGCCTATGGCGCCAGCTTTGACCTGACCCCCAAAGAAAAAGGCATGAAGGGCGCCATCGCCCGCGCCGAAGAAATCGTGGCCGCCACACCCGGCGCCTGGATGCCGCAGCAGTTCAACAACCCGGCCAACACCGCCGTGCACGCGCGCACCACCGCCCAGGAGATCCTGGCCGACTTCCCTGACGGCATCGACGCCCTGATCACGGGCGTGGGTACCGGGGGGCACCTGAGCGGCTGTGCCGAAGTGCTGAAGGCGAAATGGCCCCAGCTCAAGGTGTATGCGGTCGAGCCTGTCGCTTCGCCCGTGATTTCAGGCGGGTCGCCAGCGCCCCACCCCATCCAGGGCATTGGCGCGGGCTTTATCCCTGGCAACCTGAACACCAAGCTGCTCGACGGTGTGATCCAGGTCGATGCCGAACCCGCACGCGAAATGGCCCGCCGCTGCGCGGCCGAAGAAGGCATGCTGGTCGGCATTTCTTCGGGAGCAACCCTGGCTGCGATTGCGCAAAAGCTGCCGGATCTCGCACCCGATGCCGTGGTGTTGGGCTTCAATTACGACACCGGCGAGCGTTACCTGTCGGTGGACGGCTTTTTGCCGCAGTGAAGGTTTGAGGGTGCCGATGCGTGCTGAAAGGTGCACGCATCGAATCCCCCATTCAGGTGGGCGCGACCCGGTTCAGGTCAGCGCCCGGTGTGGCTTCATCAGAGGCGCTTCATCGCGTATTCAAAGAAGGTGTTGGCATACCCTTCAGCATCCTCCGCGCCATCGGGGTCACCGATTTGCAAGGTGCTGCCATCGGTGTACAGCACCACTTTTTGGGTACCCTGGTCGGAGCCACCCTGGAATTTGTCGGCAGTGACGCCGCCCACAGCCTTGTTACCTACCAGTTTGAGCGACACATTGCTCAAGACTTTGTCGTCTTTCACGGATGGGCCCGAGCACGAGGTTCCCACGTAGTAATACACGATCACGCTGCCACCCAGGGCGTCGGCCGCGGCCTTGGTGAAATCGGCACGCAGATGGGCCGATGCACCCGAGTCTGAATAACAATCGCTTTTCCATGAACCCACGTACTTGGCCACGGCGTCGGTGCTGGCGTCGGTAGGCAATGGATCATCGTCTCCGCCGCCACAGGCAGCGAGGGTGACAACGGCCATGCTCAGGCCAAGGATTTTGAATCGGTGAGTCAGCTTCATGGAGGTGGTGTTCCTTTTGGGATGGTCAGTTGATCGGCCTTCTGCTGTTGGACCGTCAGGTCCGTGAGCAGGGATCGGCAGGGTGAAAACCCGGCGCGACAGCGCCATTGTCATGGACATCGCACGTTTTTCGGCAGGCCCGGGGTTATTGTGTGTAACAGGCGAGCGCGAGTGCACAGGACGTCACGCGCAAGGCCCCCTGCAGCAACACCTGCATGGACTCACTGCCCCCGCACCATGCCGAGTACCTTGCCCATGTCCAGCGACTGTGCGGTGTCTTGAATCTGGGGCATGTGTTGGGCTTGCAGGCGTTTGGCAGGCTCCAGCAGGCTTTGAAATGTCTCTTGCAGGAGCGCCGTGCTCATCTGGCGCCCGCCCGCGTAATACCGTTTGGCCACCTGGCCCAGTGCGTAAGTGGTCGCGAAAGAAAAGGCCACGCCCGTTGCGGCCCTCCCCAGCCCGCCAACCAGACCGCCCGCGACCTTGCCCAGCAAGCCACCCAGCAGTTTGCGACCGAATTGCTCCAGGTATTGCGAGGTCACGCCTACGCCCACCGCGGCGATGAATTCCTTGATGTGGCCCTGATCGAGCGCCACGCCATGGGCCTGGCCGATGGTGTAGACCATGCGCACCTGCAACGGAATGATGGCCATGGAGGCCCAGGACTGTGGCAACAGCTCCAGCGCACCGTTGATTTTGGCGGCTTTCAGGATGATTGCGTCCAGCTCGGTATCGAGCGCCGCACTGGCAGGCACTGCCGCTGGTGTCCCGGTGCTCCGCGTCGGGACCGCGTTTTCACCTGCCACCACCACGGCATCGGCAGCCCGATCAAAAGAATGTGTCGCCGCCTCGTTGAATCCCAAGCGGTGTTTGAGATCCATCAGGAAACGGGTTTCGGCGGCACTCTGCCGGCCATCGGCATCGCACACGGCCACCGCCATTTCATAGGCCAGCTGCCGGTGGCCAGGGTCTTGCAGCCGGCTCACCACATGGTCCAGAGACACTTTTTTCAGCAACACATCCTGGTAGAGCCCGGCCAGCACCTGCGTTCCATTGGATTCGTCCAGCCGCTGGGCCATGTGCCGGATGGCTTCACGTTCGGTGTCTGCCTTCTCGCCATCCGAAAAGGCCGCCATGAGGGCGATGGTCAGGAGGGCTTGTTGCGGTTGGTCGGGTGTCATGCGGTTTCCTGAGTCGTGTCGAAGTCGAATGCGTGGCTGGAGAGGAAGACCCGCCAGGCCTCGGTTGGTTCAAAGTCCGTGCTTCGGAGCCGCTTGGAACCCTGAGGCCCCATAAAGCCACGCCTAAGTCTAAACACCGATAATCCAAACCATGCGCTTTCTGATCGACTTCTTTCCCATTGCCCTGTTTGTGGGTGCCTACAAGCTCCACGACATCTACACCGCGACAGCGGTGCTCATGGCGGCCACCCTGGTGCAGAGCGGCATCATCTACGCCATCGACCGCAAACTCCAGACCCTGCAAAAGGTGACGCTGGTGCTGGTGATCGTCTTTGGCGTGCTCACACTGGCCCTGCACGATGAGCGCTTCATCAAATGGAAGCCCACCGTGCTCTATTCCAGCATGGCCATCGTGCTCGGTGCGGCCCTGTGGGGCTGGAAAAAGAACTTTCTCCAGATTTTGCTGGGCAGCCAGCTCAGCCTGCCTTCGCCCGTGTGGGCGCGCCTCACCGTGATCTGGGTCGGGTATTTCCTCTTCATGGCCGCGATCAACGCTTATGTAGCGGCCTATTACTCCACCGAAGACTGGGTGAATTTCAAGCTCTGGGGGTATGCGTTTCCGGTGATTTTCATCGTGGGCCAGGGCCTCTACATCGCGCGCTTCATTGGCGACGATGCCAGCAAGGAACCAGAGATCAAGAACCATGACTGATACCGCCATCCCCACCCACCAGGCGCTCGAAGCCACCCTGCGAGACGCATTGGATCCTGAAACGCTGGAAGTGCTGGATGAAAGCGCTGCGCACGCTGGTCATGCCGGCGCCAACGGGCTGGGCTACGGGACGCACTTCCGTGTGCGCATTGGTGGGGCGGCTTTCAAGGGCAAGTCCCGGGTGGCACAGCACCGCCTTGTGTATGATGCGCTGCAAAAATTCACCAATGCTGGCTTGCATGCGTTGGCCATTGAAATTGAGCGCTGAATCCGCTTTCCCATTTTTCGCTTTTTGTTTTTCGCTTTTTCTAATCCCTTGAGGAACATCATGAAATTCTCTTTGTCGGCCCTCACGGCGGCCGCCCTGATCGTGGCGGCCCCCTGGGCTGCGGCTCAAAATGTGGCCATCGTCAATGGCAAGGCTGTGCCCACGGCCCGGATCGAGATGCTGGCCAAGCAGGCCGAAGCATCGGGTCGCCAGCTGGACGAGGCGACCCGTGCCCAGTTGAAGGAAGAAGTCATCCTGCGCGAAATCTTCATGCAGGAAGCCCAGAAGCGTGGCATTCCCGCCACCGAAGACTACAAAATCCAGATGGAACTGGCCCGCCAGACCATCATGATCCGCGCCATGTTCCAGGACTACCAGGCCAAAAACCCGGTGACCGACGCCGAAGTCAAGGCCGAATACGACAAGTTCGTGGCGTCCAACGGTGGCAAGGAATACCGCGCCCGCCATATCCTGGTGGAAAAGGAAGACGAAGCCAAGGCCATCATCGCCTCGCTCAAAGGCGGCGCCAAGTTCGAAGACATCGCCAAGAAGCAGTCCAAGGACCCTGGGTCCGGTGCCAACGGTGGCGATCTGGACTGGGCCAATGCGGCCAGCTATGTGACCGAGTTCTCTGAAGCCATGATCAAGCTGGAAAAAGGTCAGATGACCCAGGAGCCGGTCAAGAGCCAGTTTGGCTGGCACATCATCCGCGTGGACGACGTGCGCCAGGCGCAGTTGCCCAAGCTCGAAGAGATCAAAGACCAGATCTCCCAGCAGATGCAGCAGCAGAAAATGGCCACGTTCCAGAGCAGCCTGCGCGAAAAAGCCAAGGTGGAGTGACCCGGGGCGCTGGTCGCCTCCCTCCCCCAACCCGAAGCGCGGCCCGTCCGCGCTTTTTTTCGCCTGTTCGCGGTGCTAGGAACTTGCGCGGCAAAAGGCATCGCAGCGAAACTCACGAAAACCGAGCATCGCACGGTAATACCGAGAAGCCCAGGGTCAACCCCTGGGCGCAGGAGGTAGTACCGGGCGAGACCGGTTTCTCGCGGGTTGCAGGCGATGTTCCTTCTGCCGCGCAGGCTACCAGAGACCACTGGTTCGATCGCCCTGCGCCACATTGGACCACCCGCGGCGGCCCAAATTTGGTTCAATGCAGGAGCGGGTTTCTTGTTCCCGCCGCCGCCAGGAGCCCCATGTCCAACACACCCTCCCCCACCACCCAGGCAACCCCTCCCACCCGTGCCGGGCTGGACTGGAACCGAGCCCAGGCTTTCCTCGCCCGCGAGCGCGATAGCTATGTCCAGCGCAACCCGGCTTCGGCCGCGCTGGCTGAGCGCGCACAACGCCACCTGCTGTTCGGCGTGCCGCTGCACTGGATGACCGACTGGGGCACCCCGTTTGCCCTGCATGTGGACCACGCCAGTGGCGCGCAAGTCACCGACGTTGACGGGCATACCCTGGTGGATTTCTGTCTCGGCGATACCGGCGCCATGCTGGGCCATGCGCCCGGACCGGTGGCCGCAGCCTTGCAGGCCCAGGCCACCCGGGGGTACACCACCATGCTGGCCACCGAAGATGCCAGTGTGGTGGGCGAGGTCCTCGCCGAGCGCTTTGGCCTGCCCTATTGGCAGTTCGCCATGAGCGCCACCGATGCCAACCGCTACATCGTGCGCTGGATACGGGCCGCCACCGGCCGTAAAAAGCTGCTGGTGTTCAACGGCTGCTACCACGGCACCATCGAAGACGTGTTCGTGGACATCGTTGAAGGCCGGCCGGTGCAGCGCGGCAGCCTGCTGGGTCAGGTCCACGACCTCACCGAACACACCGTGGTGGTGGAGTTCAACGACCTCGCAGCACTGGAAGCGGCGCTGGCTCCGGGCGATGTGGCCTGTGTGCTGGCCGAGCCTGTGATGACCAACATCGGCATGGTGATGCCGGAGCCCGGCTTCTGGGAAGCGGCCCAGCGCCTCACCCGGGAACACGGGGCGCTGCTGGTCGCCGATGAAACCCACACCATCAGCACAGGCCCCGGGGGTTACACGCAGGCGTTTGGCTTGAAGCCCGACGCCCTGGTGCTGGGCAAGCCGGTGGGCGGCGGTGTGCCCTGCGCGGTGTACGGCATGAGTGCCGATCTGGCCGCGCGCGCCATTCAGGCCAAGGCCGACGCGCCGCCCGGCCACAGCGGCATCGGCACCACGCTCACCGGGAACATGCTGGCCATGGCCGCCATGCGCGCCGCGCTCACCGAGGTCATCACCCCCGCTGCCTACGCCCACATGCTGCCGCTGGCCGAGCGCCTGGCACAGGGCATCCGAGGCCTGATTGAGCGCCATGCCCTGCCCTGGTGCGTCACCCAGGTGGGCGCGCGCACCGAATTCCAGTTCACGCCCAGGCCGCCCAGAAACGGCAGCGAAGCCGATGCCATCCTGGACGGCGAGCTCGAACACCTGATCCACCTGGGCTTGCTCAACCGCGGCGTGATGATCACGCCGTTTCACAACATGATGCTGGTCTGCCCGCAGACCACATCGGCCGATGTGGACCTGCTGCTGGAGTCGTTGGACGAAGTGCTGCGCGAGATTGTGGCCGGATAGGCGCCTCAATGCGCGGTCAAAGGCTCAGGGCCCCTAGCGAGTCAACCAGAACCAGCCTGCCAGCAAACCCAGCATCACCGGCTGGTGCAACAGGTAGTAGCTGAGACTCCAGCGGCCCAGCACCACCAGGGCGCGCTTCAAGCCTTGAGCCGGTGACAGGCCTGCGCCCAGCCACGCTGGCCGGTGCTGCAGCGTCCAGCGGCCGGCCGCCACGCCCCACCACATCACCCCCAGCCAGGGCAAGACCGGCACATAGTCTTCAGTGATCGGCAACTGGCTGATGAAGCCCAGTGCGTTCAGTCCAGGCTGGTTGAGCGCCGTCAGCGCTGGCCAGGCGCCTATCACCAGCGGTGCCACAAACTTCGCCGAAATGGCCAATGCGCCCAGCGGCCAGAGCCAGACGCCCCAGCCCGCCGTGAGCCGAACCAGGATCAACATCACCGCGATGCCATGCAACACGCCAAAGTAGATGAAGCTGTCGGGGAACATCAACATGGACCCCGCCGTCACCAGGCCAGCCGCGCCGGCCACCTTTGCCCACCGCTTCCAGAAACGCGCCCAGGTTTGATCCTGCTGAGCGGCCGCCGCCTGCGACAGCCCGGCCGTGAACAGAAAAAGGCTCACGATGGCCGTGCGCTGCCAGGTCCAGAACGGATCGTGGTGGAAGTTCTGATTGATCAGGCCGTGGAAGTTCAAATCAAAGCAGAAGTGATAGGCCGTCATCCACAACATGGCGATGGCCCTCAGCATGTCGATGCGGTCGAGGCGTTGGGTATTCATAAACGCATAAAAGCTCAATCGTTCGCAGTCATCGAAGGGCCTTGGCCCCTCCCGGGTCTTGGCACAGTCGCGCGGCGAATTGCCACTCGATCATCCGGTGCACCGACTGGGCCCCGTGTTGCCGGATGAACCATGGATCAAGGTCTCGAGTCTCCTTTCCGGGCTTGCAATAGCTCTGGGTGCGATCATTTTTGCGGCATGTTTGACGGGCGCGCGCAGCGCTGCATCCAATGTTTTGAGCGACCAGCAGCCGACTTCCTGATGGGTCTGCGGCTCCAGCTTTTCGCCCAGTCCTGAAGCATTCTTGGCCGCTCTGGCCTGGGATTCGCGAGTGGGTGCAGATGATGCCGCGATCTGAAAGGCCGCCAGGGCGAGCTTCGGATTGGCCGTCACGCCCAGCCCGTCGCGATGCATCACACCCAGTGCGTTGAGACCGTCCATGTCCGCCAAAGTCCACGCTGCATAAAACCAGTCGTAGGCCTTCGCATAGCTTTGGGTGACCTTGTCACCATTCAGATACATGAGGCCCACCGATTGGGCCGAACGCGCGTCTCCCCCTTTGGCCAGGTCGATCAATATCGCCATCTTCCCGGCGCCATCGCCGCGTTCGTCCGCCGCGTACATGGCGTCGAGCGTCGCAAAGTTCATGGGCTGAGTCCTGAGATGCGCCTTGGTGGCGTCAAAGCCCACACGAACCTGTGGAGACACCCGGAAATCCGGGGCCGACCTGATCTGCGCCAAGGTTTGCGAAAATTCTGAAAGCTGTTCGTAGCCAGGATTCAAATGGAGGTTTTTGATATCGGCCTGGGCGGGTACGAAGGTCTCCGCTGCTTTGGCACACGATGCCAGCGTGGGGAGTTTTCGCGAAAAGTAGGTGCGGGATGACCCGAGCAGTGCGTCAGCCTGACTTTGCGAGAGTTCAGACGATGCAGCCGCATGGGCTTGCGGGTCCTTCTCTTTCAGCTCGGAGAGATAGGTGTCGATCCAGGCGAAAGCCGTCTCCAGCTCGCGGTGGTTTCGCTGGTACCAGGCTTGCGCAATGGTGTTGAGCGACGGTTTGGATCGAGCCATGTGGGTGTCACATTCGGCCATCAAAAGGATCAGCGCGCCCTCTCTGCCCAAGGCGAAGGACGCTGCTGCATTTCTCTTTTCGATGACATCGGGTGACAACCCGGCCGTTGCAACCGTGGTGAACAGGGGGCACAGCAGGGTGATGGCGATGGCTCGGGAAAATTTCATTAAAAACAACTCCTTTGCGCCAATGAGATCATTGTATTTAAGTACTTTAATCTAACAAATTGCTCAGGAGTATGTCTGCCAACCCATCAGGCGCACTCACCATGGGATCGTGGCCTGTGTTCATTTCCACCACCCGCCAGCCTGGCTCGCTGCGCACCTTGACGCGGGAGGCGGCGATGGTGGGCAGGGCCGGGTTGGTGCAATCGACGAAGGTTCGCGGCAAGGCGGCGACCCGCCCGGCATCAAAATGCAGCGCTTGTTGGTAAACCGCAAAAGGCTGCGGTGTCTGGCGGCGGTTGACCCAGTCGCGGTCGACGCCCTGCAGGCCAAACACGCTGGCGTCGGGGGGTGGGAAGCTGATGCCCCCACTGGACGCAGAGGCATCGATGCGGGCTTGTTGCGTCTCTGGCGTGTGGCGGCTGCTCCAGCTCTCACCGGGTTCGGGGACAACGGCGTCCAGGTACACCATCTGCGCCAGCAGACCGGGATGCTCATGCTGGAGCCGGTTGGCCACGCCTGTGATCACGATGCCCCCGTAGCTGTGACCCACCAGCACCACGCGCTGCAGTTCTTCCGCCAGGACCAGGCCCACCACGTCCTGGATGTGGGTGTTCAGGTCGATGTCCGGCCCCATCAGGTGGGCGCGTTCGCCCACACCGGTGAGGGTGACGGCGTGGGCCACATGGCCGGCCTGGCGCAGCAGCGGCAACACGCGTGCCCAGCACCAGGCGCCATGCCAGGCCCCGTGCACCAGCACATAGGCGGATTTCGACCCGGGTTGTGGGGTGGGTGCATTCATCGCCAATCTCCTCGACAATAGGGGGTTCTCTTTCTGCTCACCGCTGACGCTCGATTCTTGCACGCCGACCATGCTGCCTCACCAACTTGAATTGCTCTCCCCCGCCCGTGATGCCGACATCGGCATCGAGGCTGTGAACCACGGGGCCGACGCGGTCTACATTGGCGGCCCCTCTTTTGGTGCACGCACCAGCGCCGACAACTCGGTGAAAGAGATCGCCCGATTGGCGCAATATGCGCACCGCTTCAACAGCCGCATCTTCGTGACCATGAACACGATCCTGCGCGACGACGAACTGGAGCCCGCGCGCAAACTGGCCTGGCAGCTGTACGACGCCGGCGTGGACGCGCTGATCATCCAGGACATGGGCTTGCTGCAGATCGACATGCCGCCGATCCAGCTGCACGCCTCAACCCAGACCGACATCCGCACGCCCGAGAAAGCCCGGTTTCTGCAAGACGTGGGCTTGTCCCAGATCGTGCTGGCGCGCGAACTCACGCTCAAACAGATCGCCGCGATCGATGCCGCCCTGGGCCCCAAAGAAGCGCCGGGTCGAGCCGTGCTGGAGTTTTTCGTACACGGCGCGCTGTGCGTGGCCTACAGCGGCCAGTGTTTCATCAGCCACGCCCACACCGGTCGCAGTGCCAACCGCGGCGACTGTTCCCAGGCTTGCCGCCTGCCCTACGAGGTGAAAGATGGCCAGGGTCGCGTGATCGCGCACGACAAACACGTGCTCTCGATGAAGGACAACAACCAGAGCAACAACCTGCGCGAAATCATCGATGCGGGGGTGCGCAGTTTCAAGATCGAAGGCCGCTACAAGGACATGGCCTACGTCAAGAACATCACAGCCCATTACCGGGTATTGCTCGATGAGATCCTGGAAGAGCGCCAGCTCGCTGGCAGCCCCCTCGCGCGCTCCAGCAGCGGCGAATGCACCTTCAGCTTCCAGCCCGACCCCGACCAGAACTTCAACCGCGAGTTCACCGATTACTTCGTCCAGGGCCGCAAGGAAGACATCGGCGCCTTCGACACGCCCAAAAATCCAGGCCGCCCCATCGGCTATGTGACAGCGGTCGGACCCAACTTCGTGGAGCTGGAAACCGATGAGGCCGACACCGTGATCCACAACGGTGACGGGCTGTGTTACCTCAACCTCCAGAAAGAACTGGTGGGCTTGCAAATCAACCGGGCCGAGGGCACCAGCAATCAATCCATCTGGCGCGTCTTCCCGAAAGACCCCATGGAGGGCTTCAAGGATTTGCGCAAGGGCGTCCAAGTCAACCGCAACCGGGACATGGACTGGGTGCGCGGGCTGGAGAAAAAGTCGGCCGAGCGCCGCATTGGCGCCTGGGTCGCGTTGAGCGAAACGGCGGATGGCCTGTTGTTGAGCATCACCGATGAAGACGGCCACAGCGGCAGCGCCTCCCTGCGTGGTCCATTGCAAGATGCCAAAGATCCCAGCCAGGCCGAGGCCAAGTTGCGCGACAACCTCGCTCGCCTGGGCGACACGCTGTTCCAGCCGATC
Source organism: Hydrogenophaga sp. (assembly GCA_041584075.1). Taxonomy (GTDB): domain Bacteria; phylum Pseudomonadota; class Gammaproteobacteria; order Burkholderiales; family Burkholderiaceae_C; genus Hydrogenophaga. The sequence goes on along the minus strand of JBFHEQ010000006.1, from coordinate 1,348 downwards.
GACGTTTCATTGACTCTGAACGGTCCGCGCTTTGTGCCCGCCTCACAGCTCAATGCCTTGCGCCGCGAAGCTATTGGCGCGCTTGAAACCGCTCGTGGCCAAGCCTGGGCCCGCTTGCCACGGGCCAAGCCTGCAGACCCGGCCGCCACCTACCCAGAAGACACCCTCACCTACCTGGCCAATGTCTATAACCACCAGGCACGTGACTTTTATGCCCAACACGGTGTCAACGTCATTGCAGCCGCTTATGAAAGCCAGGAAGAAGAAGGCGAGGTGAGCCTGATGATCACCAAGCACTGCGTGCGCTTCTCCATGAGCCTGTGCCCCAAACAGGCCAAAGGCGTGACCGGCGTGCAGGGCACGGTGCGTGCCGAACCGCTGCAGCTCATCAACGGCAAGGAAAAACTCACCCTGCGCTTCGACTGCAAACCCTGCGAAATGCACGTGGTGGGCAAGATCAAGCGAAGCGTGATGAATGCCGTGCCGGCGAGCCCCGTCACGTTTTACAAGGCTCGGCCTGCCACCCCCGCATGAGCCTCCCGGGAGGGTGAACCCTCCAGCCCCGGCAACCTGCCTCCATGGCAGCGCTGAAACGCCGCAACTCGCCTCCGCCGAACACCGACCACCGATGACGAGCGGTGAACGCCAGCGCTCCACCAGCCATGTCAACATGACCAGCGTGCGGGGAAAGGCGGCTGTGGGCCGCGGTCAGTGGAACGATTTGCCGCGGCTCGGTGGGACCCGTCTGCGCATGTGCGCCTGAGGTCCTTTCGGGGCCAGATCTCCAAAGAAGCTTGACCATGGACGCCCATTTGTCCGGGTCGTGACTGTATAAACATTCTCATTACTTTTTGGGAAATCACGATGTTCAGTTGGCGCAAATGGGCGATCTTGGTAGTGGTTTGGCGCGTTGACGGGTGCCAAGGCCGAATCAGACAGCGCGACGGTTGAGTCACTGATGCGCAGTTCAGGGTTGTGGCAGCAACTGTCGTCCATGGCCCCTCAAGTCCGAGGCGGTGTGCTTCAAGCCATTGCCCAATCAGACAAAAATCCGAGCGAAGCAGAGATTGAGCGCCTGACCGGCGCCGTTGAATCCGCCTACCGGGTTGACCGCCTGAGAGCGACCACTCAAAAAACCCTCGAGAGAGACCTTGACGGGCAGCATCTGCCTGCCCTTGTGCGCTGGTATGCATCACCCCTTGGAAAGTACGCTGCACAGCTTGAAGAGCAGGCAGCCGTGGACCAGGTGAATCCACAAGAATCCCTGCGGCAAGGCGCGGCACTGCTCGCTTCCATGTCAAAAGACCGGCGTGCCGTCCTGGACGAGTTCGTTGTGGTGACCCAATCC
>JBFHEQ010000005.1:0-21581 GCA_041584075.1 Hydrogenophaga sp. | reverse complement strand
CGCGATGGTGGGGACCCGCGCCTATCTGCAGGCATTGAGAGCCGGGGTGCTGCGCGCCATGGACGAAGGCCGACAACCCCAGGAGGCGGGGCTGGTGCCGCTGCCTGCGTTCGCCCATTGGGCGGGCTACGCCGAGCGCCATGCGTTCAATGTGCAGCGGGCGTGGCGGGAGCTGGAGCCGGTGTGGATGGACCAGGGTTCTGGAGGCCCCTCAATTCAGGACATCGGGCGGTAGCTGGTCTTTTTTCCGGTAGATGGTGTTGCGGGAAATGCCCAGCGCCTTGGCGGCCGCAGACACATTGCCTTTGTGCTGGCGCAGCATGTTGGCCATGGCCGTCAGTGCGACATCTTGCAGGCGGTGGCCGTCGGTCTCCAGGGATGTCGGGTAGGCGGCCGACTCGGTGCTGAAGGTGTCTATGCCGGCGCCTTCGGGCAACAAGGGAACGACCGTCTGGGCGCCGAAGAGGTTGCGACCGTGTTCAATCTCCTCCAGGAAATCGTCCGGCAGGTGCTCCATCTCAATCGCTCCCTCACAGCCCACCATCACCACGGCCGTTCGCAGAAGGTTGTGCAGTTGCCGGAAGTTGCCCGGCCAGTGGTAGCGCTTCAACACGTCCATGACGGGCGGGGAAATGGTGATCTTCGTGCCGTTTTCACACAAGGTTTTCAGGATCTTCTGCACCACAAACTGGAAGTCGGTGCGCTCGCGCAAGGCGGGGAGCCGAACGACCAGTCCGTTGAGCCGGTAATACAGGTCCTCCCGGAATTCGCCGCGGGCGATCATGTCCTTGAGCTTCTTGTGTGTGGCGCTCACCACGGCAACGTCCACTTCTGTTTCTTTGGTTGAACCCAGCGGGCTGACCTTGCGCTCCTGAAGGACGCGGAGCAGGCGCGCTTGCAGGTGCTTGGGCATGTCGCCGATCTCATCCAGGAACAGGGTGCCCCCGTTGGCCTGAAGGATCTTGCCGAGCGAGCCCTTCTTGCGAGCGCCGGTGAATGCACCTTCTTCGTAGCCGAAGAGTTCGGACTCGATCAGGTTTTCGGGGATGGATGCGCAGTTCACCGACACAAATGGTTGTCCCGCCCGGCTGGAGTCGCCGTGGATGGCCTGGGCCAGCAGGTCTTTGCCCGTACCGGTTTCTCCCAGGATCATCACCGGGATGTCACGCCCCGACACACGGCGCACTTTGTGTATCACTGCAGACACCTGCGGGTCCCCGGTATCGAGGTATTGCAGGGACGACAGCTGCGACCGTTTGGCTTGTGCCTGAAGCGACACCACGAGCGAGGAGGTTTGCCCCGCAGCCGTCGACGCGGAGGGCGCCTGGGCAGGGTCGGGCCTGGCTGCCATCCAGGCCGATGGGGACTTGATCTTCACCCGGCACCACACGGTGACGCCGTTGTGCAGGCAGAGCTGCTTGGGGTTGGGAATGGCACCGCCAAAGAGCTCGTTCAGCGCCGACACCGGGATGCCGAACAACGAAGAGAACGTGTGAGCCTTGAGCGAAGCGAAAGGCAAACCGATCTGGAACTGGGCACTGCGGTTGGCCGAGATGAAACGGCCTTCCGGGGAAAACACGGCAATGCCTTCGACCAGCGTGCCCAGGAACTCCGACCGGGTGTGAAAGTGGACGCGGATCGCCTTGGGAAAGATGTCGGCAAACATGTGGTTTTCGATCATCTGGGCCGACATGCGCACCAGGGCCAAGGTGTGCTGGTGGTGGCTTCGATGGTCGCCCGTGACATCCAGTGCGCCGATCACCTGGCCATAGGGGTCGAAAATGGGGGCGCACGAGCAGGTCAGCGCCTTGTTGGCATCCATGAAGTGCTGGTTGCCATGTACGGTGAGTGCTTCTTCTTCGGTCAGTGCCGTACCGATGGCGTTGGTGCCTTTGTTTTGTTCGGACCAGTCCATGCCGGGCGTGAGGGCGACACGGGAAGCTTTCTCCAGGAAATCGTGGTCGCCCAGCGAATGCAGGACCATGCCACGCGCAGACGTCAGCAAGACCATGCTGTGCGTGTTCACGATCTGGTCGTACAGGGTTTCCATCACCGGCGCAGCATGCTGGAACAAAAATCGGTTTTCATCCAGCGCGTCGTTGAGCAGGCCGCGTGAGGGGCTGGAGAAATCGGGTTCGGCATGGGTTGTGATGCCGTAGTTGCGCGAGCGCAGATGCGCCTGGTGGATCAGCTCTGCCCTGTCGGCCGGACTCGGCGGGGCCACCTCATGGCGAGGCGATGGCGCTTGGACTTGCGCTGTGGTGGGCATGTTGTCTCCTGAGGTCAGGTCTTCGCTCCACATGTCGAGGCCCCATGCATCTTCGGATCTGGGTGCGCGGTGTGAAGGTCGACCGTGATTGTCCTTATCAATTTCCATCTTCATTCTCTTTGCTTCTGTGCAGGGCATCAACCGGGGTTACACCATGGACAGACATGGGACTGGCCGCTGTGCAAGCAATTTGCCGGCCACCGCGTGAAGCCGCCAGAGGGCATCAGGGGGCTGTTCACGGTCCAGCGAGTGACACTTTGCTGTCCCTTGCTGTCATGGGTGATGCAATTTGGAACACTTTGCCGTTGTGCATGTGCCGCCTGGCCTGACCAGTCCCTGAGGGGGGGCGCGGCCACGGGTCAGGGTGACGTCTCTGCCGGCTCGGTGCATCGCTGGGCGCCAACGGGTGCTGGCGAAGCCTGTGCATCACCGCAACGCGGTTTTTGGTGGCCTGCATATTGCTAACTTGAGTGGCCGAGACCCATTCGATACCAGGAGACAACACCCATGAAGCCCACTTGCCTGCCCACTGTTCCCCGTACATTTTTCCGTGCCTTGACGCGCGCTGGCCTCGTGGCTGGCGCGGCATGGCTGGCCACCTCGGTGTGGGCTCACGGCGATGTTGTCCCTCAATCGGTGGACACCAGCACGCTCCCCCAGCTGGGTGAAAAGTGGCGCGACAGCAATCCGTTCAGCGAAGGCGATGCCCACAAGGAAGCCTTGCGCATCGGCAGCTCCGCCTACAACCAGAACTGCGCACGCTGCCATGGTCTGGAAGCGATCTCCGGTGGTATTTCACCCGACCTGCGCAAGCTGGATGTGGACTGCATGGGCATGGCCGATGCCGACAAGAAGAACGCCTGCTACAAGGAAATGGACGAGTTTTACCTGGGGACGGTCCGTCGTGGTCGGACCCGCGGTGGCCGCGTCTACATGCCACCTTTCGAGGGGGTGCTGACGCAAGAGGCCATCTGGTCGATCAAGACCTACCTTGAGACGCGCCGCGAGCCTTGAGCGATCGGGGCATCGCTGCAGCTCACTGCGCGTCAGCGGTCGATACAGACGCTTTTGAATACCAATGAATGGAGACAACGCGATGAGAATCACAGAACCTGACAAGCGTCAGACGCCTTCCATGCTCACAAGGCGGCGCGCGCTGGCGCATTGCCTGCCTTTGCTCGCTTGCGCGGTGCCCATGGTGCATGCCCAGACCGACCTGACCGATCTTGCGCGCATCAAGGCCACCGGCACCCTCAAGGTGGCTGTCTACAAGGACAACCCGCCGTTTGCAGAGGGCTCCGCGTCCGGCATGCAAGGGCTGGATGTCGCACTCGCCGGAGCGTTGGCACGGGCCATGCAGCTGCGGCTGTCGCTGATGCCCTTTGACGCGGATGAAAACATGGACGATGACCTGCGCAACATGGTCTGGAAAGGCCACTACCTCGGGTTCGGGCCCGCGGATGTGATGCTGCAGGTTCCGGTGGACAAGACCTTGATGGCGAACAATCCGCAAGTCCTGGTGCTGGGACCCTATATGCGCCAGACCTTCGTGCTGATGCGCGACACCGAGCAGCTCGCTCAGGTCCAGCATCCCGAAGACCTCAAGGGCGTGAGGCTCGCCGCCGAGCGCGGCACCGGCGCAGCCAGCGCCGTGATGGGCTATGGTGGTGGCCTGCTGCGCAACCAGGTCCACATTGTCAACTCAGGCACCGAGGCCGGCAGCGCCGTGCTCAAGGGTGAGGTCGCAGCGGCCTACCTCACGCGGGCCCAGGCCGAGGCAGCGATGTTCCGCGCAGGGGCCACACCCGGCCGCTTCGAGCTGTCTGCCTTGGCCCTCAACGGCATTCCCAACAACGGATGGCCTGTGGGCATGGCGGTGAAGAAGTCCAACCAGGAACTGGCCAAGGCACTGATGACCGCCCTGCAGTCTTTGCGCGATTCCGGTGAATTGCTCAAGCTGTTTCAGCAACATGGGATGACGCTCACGGCGCCTTGACCAGGGACTGTTCACTCTTTCCCTTCGGGTTGTTTTTCGCGCCTTGCGCATGGCATCGCTGTTGTTGATACCAGTGGCATGGGGAGCGCCCTGAACGGCCCAGCCCGGAGGCGTTGACCCCGCTTCAGCCGTCGACCTGCATGGAGGGGCGCGCTTGCACCTTTTGCAGCCACGCCTGCGTCGTCGGATGTGATGCCAGCGGCGCGCCGATGTAGGCGCTGTATCCGATCACCGAGCCCACGATCAGGTCCACCAGGGAATACGCCTCGCCCAACATCCAGGGCTGCTGGCTCAGCCGGGTGTCGAGCAGGGCCAGCAGTTGATCCAATGCCTTGCAGGCCGCCGTGCCGTGAGCGTCCTCCGGCGTGCCCATGTCGCGCGCGGCCTGCAGGCGCGAACACTGCGCACCATAGGTCACGTACGACCAGGTGCTCCACGAAACCGCCTGCAGGCGCGCGGGTGTGTCTGCTGCAGGCCACAGGCCGCTGGCCACCCCGTAACGCTCGCCGAGCCACATCTCGATCGCCAGCGCTTCGAACATGGGTGCGCCGTCCACTGTCAGTGTGGGCACCTTGCCATTCGGGTTGAGGGCCAGGAATGCCGGGTCGTGCTGTTCGCCGGTGGTGATGTCGACCTTGACGCGCTCGTGCGGCACACCGAGTTCGGCCAGGGCGCAGGCGACCGGTGAGGCGCTGGACATGGGGTACCCGTAAAAAACGATCTTGGACATGGAGGGCTCCTGAAAAAGGTTGAAAGCAGGTTCGACACCGTGTCGAATCCGGGGCACCAATGTCGTCTCTATTGAGGACAGTTTTGGCCCTTGATAAAAGATAGACTTTGGTCATGCTGACATCCTCTTCACGCCTGCTGCGGCTGCTGTCGCTCCTGCAGACGCGCAGCCATTGGGGCGGCCAAGATCTGGCCGAACGGCTTGAGGTGAACCCGCGCACACTGCGACGCGACATCGACCGGCTGCGCCAGCTGGGTTACCCCATCCACGCCAGCAGCGGCGTGGCCGGCGGCTACGCATTTCGCGCGGGGCAGGCGCTGCCGCCGCTGCTGCTGGACGACGAAGAGGCACTTGCCGTGGCCATTGCCTTGCAGCTGGCGGCGGCGGGGACCGTGAGCGGCGTCGAAGAAAGCTCACTGCGGGCGTTGGTGAAACTGGTGCAGGTGATGCCCGCGCGCCTGCGCCGCCGCATCGACGCCCTGCGCTCGGCCATCCTGCCGTTGCAGCGCATGGGGCCTACCGTGGATGCCAGCGTACTCGCAGCGCTTTCGGCGGCCTGCCGCGATCAGCTGCAGGTGGGTTTCGCCTACCGCGACGTGCAGGGCCGCAGCAGCAGGCGCCAGGTGGAGCCACAGGGCCTTGTGCACGCCAGCAGCCGCTGGTACCTCGTGGCCTGGGACCCGGCACGCGACGACTGGCGCACCTTCCGCATCGACCGCGTGGAGGGAGCGCCCGTCATCGGCACGCACTTCGCGCCCCGCCCCGCGCCCCTTGGAGGAGACCTCGGCGCATACGTCTCCGGCATGCTGGCAGCGGTGATCAAGGGCGAGGAGGCGCGTGTGGTGCTGCACGAACCGATGGATGTGATGTCGCCACGCATCCCGCCCGCGGCCGCGCTGCTCGAACCCATTGACGACTCATGCTGCCTTGTGCGCTGCTCATCACACCAGCTCGACTGGCTGGTCTACTGGCTGATGTCGCTGGACGTGGACTTTGAGGTGCTGGAGCCGCCTGCGCTGAAGGAAAGGGTGCGTGCCGCCGGCGAACGCCTGTCCCGCGCCGTAGCGCCCCGAGCGTGATGGACCTCCAACTCGACCTCCACCTCTACCGCTACCTCCAACTCCGCGCATCGATCACAGCCTTTGAACGGCAAACCCCATTCGGAAATCCAGCACCGCATTGCCCGATCGTTGACCGGCAAGCACCACAAGCGCCATCGACCGGCCCCAAGCCCACCTGGGTTTCGCTGAGCCTTGAGCCCCGTGAGCCCATCAAAGTCGGTCTGACATTGTTGGCCTGAAATCGGCGGTGAATGCGGTGTCTCAACTATGCTGGTTCCGCACGCGCTCATGGCTCCTTGTCGGCTGACTGCCCCTGCAGCTTTGACCTCTCCGCGACTGCGGTGTCTGTTTCTCGGTCGTCATGAGCAGGGGGGCAGATGTCACTGGCAATCAAAAGTCGGTTCTAGGCTGGTTGGAGTCACTCGGGTTTGACCGTGTTGGCCGGCAGGAACCCACAGTTGGGAAAGCGCATTGAAATACCTCTGGAAACCGCGCGGCGGGGCGGTCGTACCTGCATAGGGGCGCTTCTGGTTCAATCCCTATCGGGCAGCCCGACCAACGCCGTCAATACCAGCTGAAGGGTGTTGATCACGCTCAAGTTCCTTCCAGAGTAGTCGCGAAGCCAGAACATGCCAACTTCGTAGTGTGCAAGGCCTTCCATGATGTTCAGCGGATGGATCCCTGCCTGTCCTATGCCCTTTGTCAAGGCGGGGTGAGGTACCACGCAAAGAAGGTCGCTGCCCGCGACCAGAGACAACATCGTTTGATAGTCTTGGCATTGCGCAGTGATGCGCGGCCTTGCAAGCTTGCGCACGCGGTGTGATTCCTCGATCACGCTGCCTGCGGTGTTCGCGTGCCCTGCCACGGCCCAGCTGGCGTGGCTGATTTCTTGCAAGGACGTGGCGTTGCGCAGCGGATGGTCGGTTCTCGCGTAGATGGTCGGCGAACTGCGGTGCAGTAGCAGCCACGCGACGTCGCGGGTGGGCTCCTTGTGGGGTCGCGGTGCGATGATGAAATCGAGTTCCCGGTTTCGAAGCTGGGCAAGCAGTGCGGCCCCGCTCCCGCCAACGAACTCGATAAACCCGTTGGGCGCATGCGACTGCCAGATCGTCTGAATGGTGGGTCCATACAAAATGGCAGCGGCCGGGGCCACGCCAACCCGCATGGAAGAAGGGTGGTGTCGCCGTGGCACGGCGATCTCGGGTCGAACGCTGGTCAGGTGCAGCAACTCGTCGTGCAAGCGCGATCCGGTTTTTGCAGCCTTCAGCGCTGTGGCCGTTGGCCGCTTGCTGCGGCCTGTTTTCTCAAACAGGGGAGCGCCGAGTTCGCTCTCCAGCACTTTCATCGACCTGGAGAGTGCAGGCTGACTCACGCCGGCGTGCTTCGCTGCCGCGCTAAAACTGCCGTGCTCAATGATCAGCCGGAGATACCAGAGCCTCTTTAGATGCATGACTTTTGGTTATGTAATTGGCCCTGCGATTATTGCCTCGAAAGCCTGCCATCGTGAAAATTGCCTTCAGCAGCACTGGCACGGCGCTGTCCCCACCACAAGAGGCCGCAGATGGCCACACAGGAGACAAACATGATTCGCAGATTCTTCAATCTTTCTTTGCTCGCGGCGGCCGTCGGCGCCGCTGTTCCGGCGCAAGCCGAAACCAAGCTGTTGTTCAATGTATTTGTGCCGCCGAGTCATTTTGTGCAAAAGGTGTTGCGCGATTGGGCTGTCGATGTCGAGAAGGCCACCAACAACAACGTCAAGATCGAGTTCGCTGCGGGCTCGCTTGCACCGCCGCCACAACAGCTACAGGCCACTTCGTCTGGCATATTTGACATCGCCTTTTCGATCAACCCGTTCATCAAGAGCAAGGCGCCCTTGATCGAAGTGTCGTCGCTGCCTTGGCTGGTCAGCGACGCAGAAGCGGCATCGGTCGCTGCGTGGCGCACCTACGAGAAGCATTTTGCGTCCAAGAACCAGTTCCCCGACGTGCAGCTGCTCTCCCTCTTCAACTTCTCTGGCGGCCAGCTTTACAGCCTTGACGAAACGCCCATCAACTCGGTCGACGCACTGAAGCAGCGCAAGATGTGGGCACTGCCCGGCGAAGCGGCTGATCTGTTGAAGAACCTGGGTATCAGCCCGATCACCAGCCCCGCCGTGCAGGTCAGCGAGTCGGTCTCGCGCGGCGTTGTCGAGGGTTATTACGGTCTCACGCTCGACGGCGCCGTCGATTTCAAGGCGTCCTCTTACACCAAGGCGATCACCCTGTTCCCGCGCGCCGCCACCGCGTCCGGCTTTTCCATGTTCATCAACAAGGGCAAGTGGCGCTCGCTGAGCGAATCTGACCGGGCCGCCATCTTGTCGTTGTCGGGCGAGAAGCTGGCAGCCCGCGTGGGCAAAGCGGCCAATGCATCGGCTGCCGAAGCGCTGGCCAAGATGAAGGCCGAAGGGGTCAAAGTGGTGAATGTCGACGCTGCCTTTTATGCCGCCATGCAGAAGGCCGCCGAACCGTCGTACAAGCAGTTCGAGGGTATTGCAGCCAAGGCAGGCCTGGATGGCAAGGTGGTCTTGAGTGACTTCAAGAAGGAATACGAGGCGATCGCCAAGCACTGAGCGAGCGATCCCGAAGGGGGGCGGTGATGCACACCGCCCCCCTTTCCCGATTCACTTTTTGAAGGAATGGTCGATGACTTATCGAACCTGGGCCGGGCCACTCTTCCGCATGGGGCAATTTGTCGGCGCTGTCGCCGTTGCCGTGATAGCGCTGCTGACGGTTGCCGACGTGGTGATGCGCAACTTTTTCAACAACGCGATCTTCGGCGCAGCCGAAATCACCAACGCCTTGCTGGCGGTCTTGGTCGGCGCCGGCCTGATCGTCGTTGCCGGCTTGCGCATGCACATCTGCGTCGACCTTTTCGACGGCCCCCTGCGCAAACGGTTCCCCTCGGGCTACCCGCGCTGGATTTTTGTTTGCGAAGTGCTGGGGACCGCTGCGCTGGCCGCGCTGTTGGTGCGCCACGCCTGGCACACGATTGCATTCGGCGAACTCACCAGCGTGCTCGAGTTGCCCATCGGCTGGGTATATGCGGTCGTTGCGGTCTTGGTGGTGGCCTCTCTGGCTGTGTTGCTCTCTGGCTGGCGTGCGCCGGCCGAACACGAATCGGATTCCCTATGACTGCCGCTCTCATTGGCTTTGCGATCCTGATCGCGCTGAGCTTCACAGGCATACCCCTCGCCTTCGCGACTCTGCTGGTCGGCTTCGCCGGCTTCTGGGTCGTGCGCGGTTGGGAGTCGGCCATAGCAATGTCCGGCCAGCAAATCGCCGAGATGATCGTCAACCCCAACCTGGTGGTCGTGCCGGTGTTTGTATTGATGGGTGAATTCATCCGTCGTGGTCGCATCGCCGACGAGCTGTACGAGTTTGGCAACGCCGTGGTCGGCTGGATGCGCGGGGGCCTGGCGATGTCCACTGTGCTCGCCTGTGGCGCTTTCTCGGCGGTCTGCGGCAGCTCGGTCGCCACCGCAGCGACGATGACCAAGGTGGCCATGCCGCCGATGCGCCGCTACGGCTACCACGATAGCCTGTCGGCAGGCACCATCGCTGCCGGCGGCACACTGGGCATCCTGATACCGCCCAGCATCCCGATGGTCATCTACTGCATTTTCGCTCGCGAAGACATTGGCCGCATGTTCATGGCCGGCGTGATTCCCGGCGCACTGATGATGTTGAGCTTCATCGCGACGATTGCCATCTGGGCCCGTCTGCGACCCGGTATTGCTCCAGCCGGCACGGCGATGGCCTGGGCCCAGCGGATGGCGGCCATGAAGAAGACCTGGGCCTTTGTGGCCTTGTTCGCCACCGTGCTCGGCGGGATCTACCTTGGCGTTTTCACGCCGACCGAGGCGGCGAGCGTGGGCGCCATCGGTGCCTTCCTGTTTGCTTTTGCCCGGGGTGCGATGCGCACCGGCCGTGAGTACCTTGAAGTGATGGGCAGCGCCGTGGGCATCAGCGCATCGATCTTTGCCATTGCCTCGTGCGCGCTGGTGTTCTCGCAGTTCGTCAACGTCACGGGTATGCCGTATGCCGTCCTCGACCTGGTGAACGAGTGGGAGCTGAGCGGCACCATGCTGGTGATCGCCATTGGCGTGTTGTGTGTGTTGCTGGGCATGGTGTTCGAGGCGCTGGGCATTCTGGTGCTGATTGTGCCCATGTTCCTGCCCACGTTGCAGGCACAGGGGATCGACCTGATCTGGTTCGGCGTCGTGGTCATCATCCTGATCGAACTCGGCCTGATCACGCCACCCGTGGGGGTCAATGTGTTCACCGTGAAAGCAGCACGACCCGATCTCAAGCTTGGTCACATCTTCATCGGCGTCGGCCCGTTTGTGGTGGCGATGCTGATCACCGCAGCGCTGATCATCAACTTCCCGTCCATCGCGGTGGGCTTGCCCAACCTGATGCGCTGAGAGAGAGAAACCATGCAACCCAACTTCCTCATCTTCATCACCGACCAGCACCGAGCCGACCACCTGGGCTGCTACGGCAACGGCATTGTTCGTACGCCGAATATCGACACCTTGGCCAAGCACGGCGTGTGCTTCGACCGCGCCTACGTTGCCGCCCCTGTGTGTATGCCCAACCGGGGATCGATCATGACCTCGCGCATGCCCTCGGCCCATGGGGCGCGCAGCAACGGTGTGCCGCTGCCTTTGTCGTCGGTGACGTTTGCCGACCAGCTTGCCGAGTTCGGCTACCGCACCGCCCTGGTGGGGAAAAGCCATATCCAGAACATGGAAGACCTGCCGCCAGTGGCCGTTCCGCCGGCCAGCTTGCCCGGTACCACGCCCTCGGTAACGTTCTCGGAGTCGCGCCTAGAAGACATCGATGGCGCGGCCTACGGTCAGGAGCTCCAAGCTTCGTGGCTCGATCCGGAGCACAAGATCTCAACGCCGTATTACGGTTTCCAGGACGTGGTGCTGTGCAATGGTCATGGCGACGAGTGCTTCGGCGACTGGCTGCGCTGGCTGGAGCGTGAGCATCCGGAGATGGCGCAACGCCGGGGTCGCGAACACGGCACGCGCGACCCCAAGATCGGCGCACCACAGGCTTGGCGCACCCATCTCGACGAATTCAGCTACCCGACCCATTACATCGCGGAGCAAACCAGTCAGTGGATCAAGAACCACGTCGAGAACACGCCCGATCAACCGTTTGCGCTGATGTGTTCCTTCCCCGATCCGCACCACCCGTGGACGCCGCCAGGGCGTTACTGGGACATGTACAGCCCAGACGACATGCCTCTCGCTGCCAGCATGGACCCAAGCGTTGAACAACCTCCGCATGTTCAGTGGTTGCTGGATGAGCGGCGCCGGGGCGCAGCCAAACTCGACAGCCCCAGGTTGTTCGCCGCATCATCCCGTGAGCTTCAGGAAATGATCGCCCTGACCTACGGGATGATCACCAACATCGACGACCGCATCGGCATGGTCATGGACACGCTGAAAGCATGCGGTGCCGACAAAAACACGGTGGTCATCTTCACCGCAGACCATGGCGACCTGATGGGCGACCACGGCATCGTGCTGAAAGGACCTTTGCACTACCAGGGGCTGATCCGCGTGCCCTTGATCTGGCGAGAGCCTGCGCAGGGCGACGTCGGTGAAACGCCTGTGCCGCGCCGCGATGACCTGGTTTCGTCCATCGACTTGCCTGCCTCCATCCTGGCGCGTGCCGGCATAGCGCCAGTCAATGGCAGCCAGGGCAAGCCGTTGTTTGGCACGGGTGGCAAAGCGCTGCCCTCCGGGCGCGATGCGGTGCTGATCGAAGAAAACCAGCAGCGCGCCTACATGGGTTTCACGAAGCCCGTCAAACTCCGAACACTCGTGACGGACCGCTACCGATTGACCGTTTTCCAGGAAGGCGAGTGGGGCGAACTCTATGATTTGCGCGACGACCCTCTTGAGTTGGTCAACCTGTGGGACGCACCAGCGTCGCAAGACGCCAAAGCCTCATTGGTTCAGCAACTGGTGCGCACGATGATCGACCACGCGGACACGAGTCCCCACCCCACCCGTATCGCTTGAGCCATCCGGCCACGCGATTTGTTCTCGCCCTTTCCTGAGAGATCCAAGACCATGAAAATTGACCGCATCCACCACGTCGCCTACCGCTGCAAGGACGCCAGGGAGACCGTGCTTTGGTACAACAAGATGCTGAAGATGGACTTTGTGCTGGCGATTGCCGAAGACCATGTGCCTTCGACCAAGGCGCCCGATCCCTACATGCACGTCTTCATGGACGCCGGCAGTGGCAACGTGCTCGCCTTTTTCGAACTCCCCACACAACCCGAGATGGGTCGCGACCCGAACACCCCGGCCTGGGTGCAGCACATCGCCTTCAAGGTCAAGGACCGCGAAACCCTGCTGACCTTCCGGGCCCACCTGGAGGCCAACGGCGTGGAAGTGCTGGGCGTCACCGACCACGGCGCCTTCCACTCGATTTACTTCTTTGACCCGAACGGCCACCGCCTTGAACTGGCCTGCCCGGATCCTGAAGAGGAGGCCATGATTGAGCGGCTGGACGCCGTCAAGTGGGACATGCTGGAGGAATGGGCCAAGACCAAACGCGCACCGAAGCACGCAGCCTTCCTGCACGAACGCGAGTTCAAGCAATGAGCCACCGCATCAACGAAACGCACAACCCGGCGCTGCAGAGCTGGGTCGAGTCGGCCAACCATCCCGCCACAGACTTTCCGATCCAGAACCTGCCCTTCGGACGCTTTCAGCGGGCCAACAATGCCGCACTCGAGATCGGTGTCGCGATCGGGGACCAGGTCTTGCCGCTGCGCCGTCTGGGTCTGATTGAATCCGACGACATGGCCCAGTTGATGGCCATGCCACCCGAACAGCGTCAGGCCCTGCGCCAGCGCGTCAGCCGTGGTCTGCAAATTGGTAGCGCCGACGAGGCGCCATGGCGCACCGAGCTGCTGGCGCAAACCAGCGTCACCATGGCCTTGCCCTGCGAGATCGGGGACTACACCGATTTCTACGTCGGCATCCACCACGCCATGGCTGTGGGCAAGCTGTTCAGACCCGACAACCCCTTGTTGCCCAACTACAAATGGGTGCCCATCGGCTACCACGGCCGCTCCTCGACGATCAACGTCAGCGGCATCGATTTCCCACGCCCGCAGGGACAACGCCGGGGTGCCGACGACGAGCACCCCGTGTTTGGTCCAAGCACCCGTGTTGACCTCGAACTGGAGGTCGGTGTGTTCATGGGGCAGGGCAACCCGCAAGGGAAGCCGATCTCCATCGACGAGGCCGAGCAGCATGTGTTCGGCATCGCGTTGTTCAACGACTGGAGTGCACGCGACCTGCAGGCCTGGGAGTACCAGCCGCTGGGGCCGTTTCTGTCGAAAAACTTCGCCAGCACCGTCAGCCCCTGGATCGTGACGATGGAGGCCTTGGCTCCGTTTCGCAAGGCTTTTTCGCGCCCGGCAGGAGATCCTGCGCCCATGCCTTACCTGGACTCAGCGGCCAACCGCGAGCAAGGGGCATTCGACATCGATCTCGAAGTGTGGTTACAGACGGCCAAGATGCGCGCAGCCGGTAGCGACGGCGAGTGCTTGTCGCAATCCAACTTCGCTGACGCCGCATACTGGACCGTGGCCCAGCTGGTGGCACACCACACCGTCAATGGCTGCCGTCTTCGCAGTGGCGATCTGTTTGGATCCGGAACCTTGTCAGGACCGCAGGCGGGGCAGGAGGGCTCGATGCTCGAGCAGAGCCAGGGCGGCAAGCATCCCGTCACATTGAGCAATGGCGAGCAGAGAACCTTCCTGGAAGACGGCGATGCCATCGTCTTGCGTGGAAGCTGTGCGGTCGAAGGTGCGCGCCGCATTGGCTTTGGTGAATGCCGCGCCATGCTGTTGCCCGCCCGAAACGGTCTTTGAGCAACAAGGGCGACCTGCGACGGATGGGGTTGTGTCCTCCAGCTCAGGCGATGTTTTTCTGATTGATGTGAAGTTGAGAGCCAATGCGAAAGCCATCATGGCGTACTGAAGGAAACGACCCCGACTACCGCTTTTCCCTCGCCAACGAACGCACCTTCCTAGCCTGGATCCGCACCGCCTTGTCGCTGGTGGCCGGCAGCATCCTGCTCGAGCAGTTTGCCACCAAGCTGCAGCCCCGCGTCGCGGTCGTGTCGCTCGCTGCAGTGCTGGCGCTGCTGGCGGCTTTGCTCAGTGTGGCGGCCTACCGGCGCTGGCGCGACAACGAGATCGCCATGCGCACGGCCCGCCCGTTGTCCACCAGCTTCATCATTCCGCTGCTCTCCACCGGCGCTCTGCTGGTGTCTGCGGCCATCGCATCGCTGTTCATCCTGCGATGAGCGCGGCCATGGATCCCGGCCTTCAGCCGCAGCGCACCGCCTTGTCGTGGAGCCGAACGGGTATGGCGTTTCTGGTGTGCGGCGCACTGATCTTGCGCTCGGGCATCGAGCACCACCAACTCGCGCTCGATGCGTTGGGCGTGCTGCTGCTGTTGACCACCGCGGCCGTGGCCGTGTTTGGGCACCGCAGGGAACGGGCCATGCTGGAGCGGGACTGCCCCTGCGCCCCTCCATTCCTGGCCATTGCCCTGATCGCTGGTCAAACGGCGCTGACGGGTGTGGGCGCTCTGGCCTGCGTGTACCTGTCTATGGCTTGAACCAGGGCTCGTTCGCGCTGTTCAACCCGCCACTGACACCGACTGGCGCAAACGCACCAGGGTGTCCATGGTCCGCAGCTTGGGCACCGGTATGTTGTGTTGCCCGGCCAGAGCGATGACCTGGCCACAAATGGCATCGATCTCCGTCGGGCGCCCGGCGAGCACATCCTGCAGCATGGACGGCTTGTGGTCGGTGTGGTGGTCCATGGCGTGTTCCAGGGTTTCATGGACGTGTTCGGGGTCCACGGGCACTCCTTTCGTGGTGCCCACGCGCAGCACCTCGTCCGCGATGCCGTGGGCCAGAGCCCGGCCCAACGTCGAAGCGCCGACCTGGCCCACCGTGTTGAGCGACACGGCGCAAATCGAATTGAGCGCGGCGTTGAACGCGACCTTCTCCCAGATGGCGGTATGCACACCGGGGTCCACCTCGCAGGGCAAGCCGGCTTGCGTGAAGGCAGCCGCCAACGCAGCCAACCGGTCGTCGATGGCGGCTTGCTCCATCAGCATGCGTATGCCGCCCTGACCGTGGGAGCGCACATGGCCTGGCGCGACCAGATCGGCGGGCACGGTGGTCATGCCCACGGCCATCCGCTCAAGCGGCGCAAAAGCGCGCAGTTTTTCCGCGTTGCCCAAGCCGTTCTGCAGGCTCAGGAGGGCCGTGTGCTCGCCGATCAGGTGGCGGGCAGAGGCCATGGCCGACGTGGTGTGCAGGGTCTTGGTGAACACCAGCATCCAGTCGGGCTCAAAGCCGCTTTCATCGGGCCGGCAGATGCGCACCGCCACGGTCTGCGAACCCTGGTCGGTGTCGATTCGCAGCCCTTGGTCTCTGATGGCGGCGATCTGGGCTTCGTTGACGTCGAGCAGCTCCACGTCGTGCCCGGCTTGCGCCAACAGGCCGCCAAACAAGGCGCCCATGGCGCCGGCGCCAAGTACGCTGATTCGCATCGAATGGGCCTGCGATCAGAAAGGGTAGTGGCGGGGTGCCGTCTGGACCGTGATCCAGCGCAGTTCGGTGAAGGCGTCGATGCCGGCCCGGCCGCCAAAGCGGCCATAGCCCGAGCCCTTGACGCCGCCAAACGGCATTTGCGATTCGTCGTGAACCGTGGGACCGTTGATGTGGCAGATGCCCGATTCGATGCGCGAAGCCACGGCCCAGGCTTGTGCTGCATCGCCGCCGAACACAGCGGAAGACAGGCCAAACTCGTTGTCGTTGGCGCAGGCCACCGCTTCGTCCACGCCGTTGACGCGCACGATGCCTTTGACCGGGCCAAAGCTCTCTTCCTGGTAAATGCGCATCTGCGGGGTCACGCGGTCCAGCAAGGTGGCGGGCATCAGGGTGCTGTCTGCTTTGCCGCCGCACACCAGCACGGCACCCTTCTCCAGGGCATCGTCAATCAGCGCGTTGCAGCGCTCCACCGTGCTCATGTCGACCACCGATCCCAGCACCACCGGACCGTTTCGCGGGTCGCCCAGCGGCAGGCTTTGGGCCTTGGCGGCGAGCCTGGCCACGAAGTCGTCGGCAATGCTGTCGTCAACGATGAGGCGTTCCGTGGACATGCAGATTTGCCCGGAGTTGGCAAACGCGCCAAAGGCCGCGCCCGCCACGGCGGCGTCCAGGTCGGCGTCGGCCAGCACCACAAACGGTGCCTTGCCGCCCAGCTCCAGCACCGCTTGCTTCAGGTACTTGGCGCAGGTCTGGGCAATGATGCGGCCCACCTTGGTCGAGCCGGTGAAGTTCACGCGGCGCACGGCCGGGTGGGCCACCATGGCCTCCACCACGGCGCCGGCATCGGCCGGGGCGTTGGTCACGAAGTTCACCACGCCGGCGGGCAAGCCCGCTTCCTGCAGCGCTTCGATGATGAGGCCATGGGTCGCGGGGCTGATTTCCGAACCTTTGAGCACCACGGTGTTGCCGCAGGCCAGCGGCGTGGCAATCGCCCGCACCGCCAGAATCACCGGCGCGTTCCACGGCGCGATGCCCAGCACCACGCCCGCCGGTTGGCGCACGGCCATGGCCAGACTGCCGGGCACGTTGGACGGAATCACTTCGCCGTTGATCTGCGTGGTGATGGCAGCGGCTTCCAGCAGCATGTCGGCGGCCAAGTGCACATTGAACCCTGCCCAGAGACCGGAGGCGCCGGTTTCGGCCGCCATGGCTGCCGCCAGCGCTTCGCCTTTGGCGGCCAGCGCTTGCGATGCCTTCATCAGCAAGCCGCGCCGCTCGCCGGGCCCCATGGCCGACCACGCGGGAAAGGCTTTGGCTGCCGCATCCACCGCAGCGCGGGCGTCGTCGGGTGTGGCAGCGGGGGCGCGCGTGGCCACGGTTTGGTCCATGGGGTTGCGGCGCTCGAAGGTCGCGCCGTTGGAGGCGGCACATGATGCGCCGCCAATCAGCATGTTGATGTGGTTCATGAAAATCTCCAGAAAGAAAAAGTGGGTGGGGTTTGGGGTTGAGGTGGGGACAGGGTGGCGCTCAAGCTGGTTCAATTTCCTGGACGCTGCGCGCGCCCATCAGAGTCATGGTGCGGATGAGTTCCTGGTGCAGGTCGCCGAGCACCTGGTTCACACCCGGCTCGCCTTCAGCGGCCAGGGCGTAGAGCGGTGCGCGTCCGAGCAGGACCGCGTCGGCCCCCTGGCTCAGACAGCGGGCGATGTCGGTTCCCCGGCGCACGCCGCCGTCCACCAATAGGGGAAAAGACGGCCCGACGGCGCTGCGGATGGCCGGCAATTGCCGCACCGGTGCCGGCGCGGCGTCGAGTTGGCGGCCGCCGTGGTTGGACACGATCACCCCGTCCATGCCTTCGGCCTTGGCGCGCCGGGCGTCGTCGGGGTGCAGAAGGCCTTTCAACAAGATGGGCCCTTGCCAACGCTGGCGAAGCCAGGCCAGATCGCGCCATTGCAGGCTTCGGTCCATGCTGCGGGCCAGCAAGGCCGCCTGCGCCTGGGCCGACATGGGTACGTCCGGGTCTTCTTGCAGGTTGGCGAACTTGGGCGTGCCGCGCAGCAATTGACGCAACGACCAGGCCGGGTGCGTCAGCGCGCCCCAGGCCAGGCCCACAGACGGCTTGAACGGCACGCTGAAACCATGGCGGACATCTTTTTCGCGGCGGCCGCTGACCGGCACGTCCACCGTCAGCACCAAGGCATCGAAGCGCGCCGCGCTGGCACGCCGCAGCAATTGCTCCGCAATGCCCCGGTCTTCCATCACGTAGAGCTGCAACCAGAGGTTGGCCTGGGGCAGTGCCTGGCGGATGGCCTCAAGGCGCACGTTGGAGGCCGTCGACAGAATGAAAGGGATGCCGTTGCCAGCGGCAGCCTTGGCCAAGCTCAGGTCACCACCGGGCCGCAACAGGCCGTTCAGGCCGGTCGGGCCCACGGCGGCCGGAAAGGCCCATTCATGGCCCAGGAGGGTGGTGGCCGGGCTCACTTGTGTGTTGTCTCGCAAGACCCTGGGGATCAGCTCGAGGGCGTTCAGTTGGGTGCGGTTGTTGGCCAGGCCACGCTCGTCTTCCGAGCCACCGTCCAGGTAATCGAACACAAAGCGGGGCAGCGCCTTGCGCGCCGCCTGCCGCCAGTCATCCGGGCTGATGTTCCCCATGCCTTGCGGTCCCGATCACTTGGTGTATTGCTGGACCAGCGCGCGTGCCTCGCTGAGCAGCTTCTTGCCGTCGGCGCCCTTGGCGTTGGCATCGGCGACCCAGCCGTCATCCACCGCGTCAGACGCCTTGACCCAACGTTGCATCTCCGCTTCTGGCAGGGTGTGGAGCACACCGCCCGCTTTGCGCGCGTCTTCCCGGAACTTCTCCCGCACGGCGTCAAAGCCCACCTCGCCGGCCCAGGCCGAGGTGGCCAGACCGCTGTTGTTGTCGATGACCTTCTTGAGATCGGCGGGCAGCGCGTTGTACTTGGCTTGGTTCATGCCAAAGAGAAAGATGGTGTTGGACATGCGCGGCGCACCATCGGGGGAGTCGAGGTGGTACTTGGCGAAGTCGGGCAAACGGATCGACGGCGAGCCTTCCCATGGCACGGCCGCGCCATCGACCACGCCTTTGGACATGGCTTCAGGCACCGAAGGCAGTGGCATGCCGATGGCGGTTGCGCCCAGGGCCTGGATCATCTTGGTGTTGGCCCGCGTGGCCGCGCGGATCTTCAGACCCTTGAAGTCTTCGATGGTTTTGGGCTGGGCTTTGCTGAAGTGCAGCAAGGCGCCGTCGTGCACGTGCATGAAGATGCGCTTGATGCCCTTGAACTCGTCGGCGGAATGTTTGTCCACATAAGTCCACAGGGCCTGGCTGCCGGCCTTGGCCGAGGTGGTCATCCAGGGCAGTTCAAACACCTCTGATTTGGTGAAGCGGCCTGGCGCGTAGGTGGGCACGGTCCAGATCACGTCGACCACGCCATCGCGCACCTGGTCGATCAGCTGGGGCGACGTGCCACCCAATTGCATCGACGGGTAGATCTGGCACTTGAGTTGCTCGTTCGACTCCTTGGCCACCTTGTCGCACCAGGGCTGAATCAGCTTGACCTGCGCGCTGGCCACGGCGGGCAGGAAGTGGTGCACCCGCAGCACGATGGGGTCGGCATGGGCCGCGCTGGCGAAGCCGATGCCGAGGCCCAGGGCTGCGATGAGGCGCTTGCCCCGGTGCGGGGTGTTGGATGCGGTGTTTTTCTGGTGCATGACTTGTCTCCTGGTGGGGTGAAAAAAATGGGGTCAGGCCACAACCAGTTCAAGCAGACACGGTCCGTCGCTGGACAGTGCTGTCTTCAAACTGGACTGAAGCCGCGCCGGGTCAAAAACCCGGTCGCCTTTCATGCCCTGGCCCTCGGCCAGTCGCACAAAATCGAGTTGGGGCAGGTC
This sequence comes from Hydrogenophaga sp., assembly GCA_041584075.1. Classification (GTDB taxonomy): domain Bacteria; phylum Pseudomonadota; class Gammaproteobacteria; order Burkholderiales; family Burkholderiaceae_C; genus Hydrogenophaga. The sequence continues at coordinate 1,963 of JBFHEQ010000005.1, read as the reverse complement.
GGTGCCTGCCGGTATCTCCCCGGGCGCGTAACCGAACACGCCCGCAAAATCCTGCAAGGCCCGGTACTTGCCGTTGTTGAGAATCAGGAAGGTCATCGGGAGCTTTTCCAGCATGGCGCTGTACAGCGCCTGGATCGAGTACATGCTGGAGCCGTCGCCGATCAGGGCGATCACGCGGCCCGGTTTTTTCATTTCGCGGCGGGCCAGCGCCATGCCCACCGCCGCCGGCATGCCGTGGCCGAGGCCACCGCTGGCCATGGTGTAGAACGATTCGGCGCCGCGCATGGGCAGGTGGGCCTGGATCTCGGACCGCGATCCGGGCGCTTCCTCATAGACCACGTCGTCGGGCCCCAGCAAGGTGCCCAGCGCCTGAAGCACCAGTGGCACCGACATGGGCTGCTCGACGGGAACGCTGGGCAGCACGCGCGGTGTGGTTGAGGCCTGGGATTCGCGCTCCGCGCAAGGTGCGGCTGCGGTCAGCAGGGTTTGCACGGCGGTGTCGAGGCTGGAGACCAGGCTGTCGCCCACCGGCGTCCAGGCGGCCTGGTTGGGGTCGTCGACGATTTGCAGCAATTGGCAACCCTCGGGCACATGGGGGCCGGCCCCCTCGATGTGGTACGAGAAGGCTGGCGCTCCCAGCACCAGCACCAGGTCGTGCCCGCGCAGCTTCTCGACGATGCGTTCCCGCATGGCCGGGAGAAACCCCTTGAACAGCGCGTGCCGTTCGGGGAACGAGCAGCGGGCGCTCATGGGGGCCACATAGACCGATGCCTCGTGCTTTTCCGCCAGTGTCACCAACATGTCCACCGCCTGGTCCCTGTCCACGCCAGGGCCCACCACGATGGCTGGCCGATGCGCGGCATTCAGCTGGGCCGCGAATCGGGCCAGGTGCTCGGGGTCGCCAGCCAAACGCCGGGACACCTGGCGCGTGGCCACCCACTCCGTCGGCTGTTCCCAGTCGTCGGCCGGAATCGAGACAAACACGGGGCCGCGTGGCGGCTGCATGGCGATGTGATACGCGCGGGCCAAGGCCAGTGGCACGTCTTGTGCGCGGGCCGGCTCACACGACCACTTCACGTAGGGGCGGGGCAGTTCGGTCGATTGCGTGGCCGACAGAAACGGATCAAACGGCAGGATGGACCGCGACTGCTGGCCCGCCGTCACGATCAAAGGCGTCTGGTTTTTGAACGCGGTGAAGATGTTGCCCATGGCATGGCCCACGCCCACGGCCGAGTGCAGGTTCACGATGGCCGCGTTGTGGCGGGCCTGTGCGTAGCCATCGGCCATGCCCACCACCACCGACTCCTGCAGACCCAGCACGTAACGGAAGTCGTCGGGAAAAGCCCGGAACATGGGCAGCTCGGTGGAGCCGGGGTTGCCGAACACGGTTCGAATGTCGAGATCGCGCAGCAACTTGAGCACGGCCTCGCGAACGGTGGGTTTTTTAACGGTGGTCATCGGTTGTGTCCTCTGGGTGAGGGCACAGTGTCGAGAGCCTGGGGTTATTCGGCAATTAGATGGAGCTTCTAAGTATTATTGGTTTTATGGATATTGCTCGACTCGATCTCAACCTGCTCCGGGTACTGGATGCGGTGTACCGACACAAGAACATCAGCCGCGCGGCGCAGGAGTTGGGCATGTCGCAGCCGGCCACCAGCCAGGCCCTCACCCGCTTGCGGCTGAAGGCGGGTGACCCCTTGTTTGAGCGGGTGCAGGGCGGTGTCAGGCCCACTGGCCGCGCCGACCGCATGGTGCGAACGGTTCAGACGGCGCTGAGCCTTCTGGAGACGGGACTCAACGAAGAGCGTGCCTTTGATCCGTTGACCTCCACCGCGAGCGTGCATTTGCACCTGACCGATATCGGCGAGGCCCGCTTCCTGCCCAAGCTGATGGCGGCCTTGCACCAGCGAGCGCCCCGCCTGCAGGTGCTCGCCAGCCCATGGCCCCCCGACCGCATCGTGGG
>JBFHEQ010000004.1:0-23165 GCA_041584075.1 Hydrogenophaga sp. | reverse complement strand
GGTGCGGAACCTCGCAGTTCGTAGAATGAGTTCGGGGACTGTGGGTAGACCATGTGGTTTTCCCTTCAACTGCTTCCTGGAACAAAAAAAGGTGAGGGCAGGGCGATGGTGTTTGGGCACATGGTCCGATGGAGGCGCGCCCTGTTTCACGGCGCGTGTGGTCTGCTGGTCGGCTGGGGGGCGCAATCTGCGTGGGCAAAACCTGTCGTTGGCCTTTCTTTTGCCATGCCTTCACAGGTGACGGGTCGACCGTTTGCCGCCGGAACGCTCACTGAGCAGGAGGCTCGGCAGTTGATTGCCGTCGATCCAGCTCGGCAAGGGGCAATGTTGGCTGCCTTGGCCTCCCGCCAGGCTGCCGCGCTCAACTTGCACGACGGTCAAGAGGTGTTCACGGAGAAGTCCATTGCGGGCATGCTTCGCGCTCTATTGGACCAGCGGGTGTCGCAGCAGGCGTTGCCGGAGATGTTGTCTGTCCAGTCCAACGCCTTTCGGGAGGTGATGGATCTGTTGGTGCAGTTGCAGATGTCCCGGCCCGAGCGGGCGCCGGTGCTGGGTGATGTCGTCGGCGCACTCCGCTCAGGCGAGTTCGAGAAGGTTGACGCAGGTTTGAACGCCTTGATGGAAGGCATTCTGGCTGCCCGGACTGCTGCTTCAAGCCCACGCGCCGAGATCGATCGGTGGAGGGCCGGCGTGACTGGACTGAGAGCGGAGCTCGCCTTGGTTCGCTTCCAGCGCATGCAGGCATCTCACCACTATGAGGACGCCGCGGGCATGATGTCTGGCGAGCCGACGTTCGAGTCTTCGTTGTGGCTTCTCAAAAGCGCCTCTGTGGCGTATGGGTCCCGGAATGTACCCCGAGCATTGGCCTTGCTGGAGCGGGTGGTTGGCATGGCTGATCGGTCAGTGGCACAGCAAAGCCCGTCCGTGGAGTGGCGCCTGTTGAAATGGATCGGTGAAGTGCTTGCTGTGACCATCCAGAAAACGGAAGGCAACCCGAACGAGGCATTGCGCCACTTTCGAGGAGCGTTGCAGACCGAGGGCGGTCTGGACGCCCAGTTGCTGAGAAACCCAGAGTATGCCGCCTTGCGTTGGGGTGCCAGGCATGCTGCGTTTGAGATTTACGTGAGTCAGGGGGAGGCCGGTGCGGCAAAGCAGCTGCTGCCACAGATGCTGGAGATCGCGCGCACGATGGTGAGTGATATGGGCGACCGGCCTCCAGCTTTGGAGTCGTTGTGGGCCAGTCAATTGGTGGCTGCGGACATGGATCGTTTCGACGGGCAGTCAGCGCGGGCATTGCTGGGCTATTCCGCGGCGCTGGACACTGCACGGCGGCTGGTGGCATTGCGCAAGAACAGTCGAGGAGCGTTGGTCGCGCTGCGTCAGAGTTTTCAGATCTTCTCGAATCTGCCCGAAGGGGTTCTTCCAGCCGAGGATGCCCTGGCCTATGGCAAAGAGTGGCAACGTGTTGCCAGCAGCGTTGTAGCGCTTGAACCTGAACATCTGGAGTCTCGCCGCGATCTGTGGGAAAGTCACAGACACGTGATCGATTTGCGGACGAAGATGGGCAACCCTGGCCATGCGCAGGACGATACAGCTTCGCTGTTGAACATTGCGCTGGACATGGTGAGGGACGCACCAGAGAGCGCGCAAGCTTTGCAAGCTCTGGTGTTGAGTCATGAAGAGGTCGCGAAGTTGAAGCGGACAACGGGAAGCAAAGTGGGGGCGATGGATCACTATGGTTTCGCCGTTGAGGCGGCTCGCAACAGGGTCCGCCTCGTTCCAGAGGATGATGTGGCACAAACCGACCTGTGGCGTTTGCTGGTGGATCTCGGCGAGACACAACACGAGACCGTGAGGCACGACCAAGCATGGGCGAACCTCCAGTCTGCGCTGGACCTGGCCATGGCGGCGGTAGAGAAGTCGGGCGCTGACGTGAAGTGGCTTGAGCGAGCTGGCTACAGCTGGTTGAAGGTGGCTAGCTTTCAGATCGCTGCGGGGGAGCCGGACAAGGGCCTGGAAGCCTTCGCGCGTTCAGTGGACTATGAACAACGCTTTCTGGAGCGGTATCCCGACTCGACGGGCTGGAGTTACAACCTCTGGTATGCATGGCTGCGTTGGGGGGAAGCGTTGGCCGATGTCGCTCGGTACCCCGAGGCCATGGAGCTGCAGATTGCGTCTCTCAATGCGGCGGAGACTGCTTCGAAATCGGAGGGTAGTCGTGCCGAGGCCGTGTCCTGTGTCTGGTTCAGTCTGCGTGCAATGGGCGAGACCACGATCAAGATGGGCGAGCTTTCCGAGGGACTCAAAAAGCTCCGGGCCGCGCGCGATCTGGCCAGTCAGCAGCTCCAGCTAGATCCTGCCTCTGAGCTGTGGAAGTCGTATGTCCAAGCGAGCACCGAGGATGTTCTTCGCGTGGAACGGAAGCTCCCGTAGGTGTGACGTTTCAACAGGTTGCAGTGGCCGGCCATCGAAGGGCGGGGCGGGTGCGCAGGGCTGGCAGAATGCAGAGTCTTTTTGACTTAACCGCCCAGCTCCCATGGTGTCTACAGCCCCATCTTTCACGCCGCCCGACGCGCCTGCCCAGGACTCGATTCAGCGACTGTCCATCGAGTTCACAGGGGCGGGCAGCGAGTACTTCCGCATCTGGATCGTCAATATGGTGTTGCTGGTGTTCACGCTGGGGCTTTATTGGCCCTGGGCCAAAGCTCGTCGGCTGCGCTATTTCTGGGGCAACACCCTGGTCGACGGGGACCCGCTGGGTTTTCATGGTGAGGCGGGACAAATGTTCAAGGGCTGGGTATTGGTCGGTGTGCTGTTTCTTGTGTACAACCTGGCGGAGAACATCTCGCCTGTGGCGGGGGCGGTCGCTTTTGTGGCGCTGGGGTTGTTGTGGCCTGCGCTGTGGCGTTCATCCATGGTGTTTCGCCTGGGCAACACCAGCTGGCGAGGTTTGCGGTTCAGGTTTGTCGGCCCCATGAAAGGGGCCTATCTGGCGCTGTTGCCGCTGTTTCTGGCGGCGTTGTTGCCGGTTTTTCTGGTGGCATGGTTGCCCGATGAACCTGTCGAGCCGTTCAAGGCCTGGATAGGGTGGGCTTTCGGGGGCTTTGCGATCCTGCTGGCCGGTGTCCTGCCTTGGGTGCTGTGGCGCATGAAGGCCTACCAGCATCGCAACTACGCGTTGGGCCCGTTGCAGACCGATTTTCGGGCAGGGCTGGGTGCCTTTTACGGATTGGTGCTCAAGCCGTTGCTGCTGCTGGTGCTGGTGGTGGCGGGGGTGGGGGGCTTGATCGCAGGCTTGGGCAGTGGCGATGCCTTGCCAAGGGGGTTCAGCGGCATGCTGGCGTTCATTCCATTGGCGCTGCTCTTTCTGATGATGCTGGCTGTAGGGCCATGGTGGAAGGCGCGCCTGCAAAACCTTGTGTGGACCAAGACCGGCAACGCGCACATCCGCTTCATCAGTCGGCTGAGTTTCCGGAGCATGCTGTGGCTGACCATCAAAAACTGGGTGTTGGTCGTGATAACGCTGGGCTTGTACTGGCCCTTTGCGGCGGTGGCCATGGCGCGTTTGAGGCTGGAGGCGATCCATGTCCGCAGTCTGGTGGACCTGGAGAATTTGCTGGCGCTCGATCAGCAGCGCCCTGAAGAAGCGGCGGGCGAGGCTGCGGGTGACTTCTTCGGCTTGGATGTTGGAATCTGAGCGTTTGCAAAGCATGCCGACGCTTCCACCGAGTCCGCCGCAGCGACTGGCTGTTCGCTACTTCGATGGCCGCAGCAGCCGTGCCCAGCCTGTCGACATCTGGGTGAGCGACGGCCAATTGCACCTGGCTGGAGAGAGAGGGGTTCGTTCTCTGTCTATGCAGGATGTTCGCTGGCCGGAGCGCACCCGGCAAGGTCCACGTATCGCCTTGCTTTTGGCAGGGGGACACCTGCAATCGATCGACGCGGTGAGCTGGGACAACTGGTCGCGCGAGGTCGGTCTTGAAGAATCCACCGTGGTGAAACTTCAGCAAAGCTGGCGCTGGGTGTTCGCGGGCCTCGTCTCGCTGTTGCTGCTGGTTGTGGCGGGTTATGTCTGGGGCTTGCCGTGGGTGGCCCGCGAAGTGGCGGATCGGCTGCCGGATAGCGCAGAGGTGAAGGTGGGCGAGGCTGCGCTGGCGCAGCTGGACGCGTTCACCCAGCCCAGCCAGTTGCCGCCGTCGCAGCAAAGGCAGATAGAACAAGCCTGGGCTCAGGTGCTCACGGCCCACAGGGCGTCGGCGGCAGCACGCGGTGAGCCTGTGAGACCGAGCCAGCTCCTGATTCGCCACAGCGGTTCCATTGGCCCGAATGCGCTGGCCATTCCCGGTGGCACGATGTTGCTGACGGACGATATGGTGCGCCTGTTGCAATACGACACACAGGCGATCGTCGGTGTGCTGGGGCACGAACTGGGGCATGTGCAACATCGCCACGGTATGCGGACGTTGATACAGGTGGGTGTAATGGGCGCTTTTGGCGCGCTGCTCTGGGGTGATTTCAGCAGCATCCTGGCGGCCGTGCCGTTGTGGCTTGGACAAGCCCATTACTCTCGCGAGGCCGAGCGCGAAGCCGACGCTTACAGCGTCGACGTGCTCCGGGCGAGCGGCATTTCGCCCACCGTGATGGTGGCGTTGTTCGAACGCCTGGCCTTGTTTGAACGGTGTGGCGACAAGGTGCTCGAGCAGCTTCCTTCGAATACCTCAGGGTGTGAAGCAGAGTCGCTGGATCGAAACCAGGGTGGGTCGGGCTCTCGGTCGTGGCGTCTGGGTTTTGCATCCCACCCCGCCAGCGAAGATCGCATCGCCTTCTTTGTTGCCGCCGCTCGCTGAGCGCCTTCCTGTCTGGATCAACCGCTGGGTATTCAGCGTGTCAGTGCGCTCCCTCTTTCCATCGAACCGAGCTCGAAACAGCGCAGCCGCGGATTCACTGTTCCGGGGATGCGGACACATTTGCGGGACTTTTCCCGCCCAACTCCGGGCGATGCGGGACAGCGAAATCTCTAAAGTCTGAAGCCGATGTTCCCGATACATCAGGCACAGGCAACCCAAGGCATGCACAGCGATGTGGTCGGGTTTCCTGGGGCTTATTTCTTTCTATTCCCTCTCATATTTGGAGACTCTGATGGTGAACAAATGGATTCGTGGACTGATGGCGGCTGTGTTGGGTTTGGGCCTGGCGAGTGCCTCCCTGGCAGAAGAGCGTGGCACCAAGGACGAGGCGGTCGCCATGACCAATGCTGCGGTCGAACACGTGAAGAAAGTGGGACCAGAGCAAGCCTTCAAGGACTTCTCTGAAGACAAGGCCACCTGGACCAAGAAAGATTTGTATGTGATGGCCTACAACCACGATGGTTCCTGCGTGGCCCATGGTGCCAACGCCAAGATGGTGGGCAAGAACCTGCTCAACCTCAAGGACGCCAATGGCAAAGAAATCATCAAGGAATTCACCCAAGTCTCGAAGTCCAAAGGCTCTGGCTGGGTGGACTACGAATGGGCCCACCCACAAAGCAAGAAGGTGGAGTCCAAGAGCACTTACGCCGTGAAGCTGGCTGGCTTTGATGGATGGGTGGGCGTCGGTATCTACCGCTGATCTGCCCAGATGCCCGCGCCTTTTTCTGGCGCGGGCATTGACGTTTCCCGGGACCAGGGAATCGAGAAAAATCCCGTCAACAACAGATGAACGCGTGGACAACATGTTGAACCTGATCAAAAAACTGCCTGTGGGTGCCAAAGTGGGGTTGGCCCCGGTGATATGTATCGTGTGCCTGGTGGCTGTTGGTGGTCTGGGTTTGTACGCCAGCCAGAAGGCGGTTGGCGCAGTGACCCACGTGATCGAGGGTGAGTTGCCTCGACTGGAGAGCATCCAGACCGCTGAACGAGGGTTGATCCGGGTCAACGGCATGCTCAATCAGAGCCTGGCCTGGGAGGGCGCCGGCTACAAGGAAGATGTGATTGCAGCACTGGACCAGAAGATCCTGGCCGAATTGAAGCAGCAGGGTGCTGCCCTGGATGCGGTGGCGCAGTCCCCCGCGCTCGATGCGCCTGCGCGCGAGGTGGTGCTGCAGGTGGTCAAAGATTTCAAGGATTACCAGCAGGCAGCTGGTGACGCGCTGGATATCAAGAGTGGCATGGTGGCCAACGCCGTGCCCTTCATGACAACGATTGACAGCGTTCAGCAACGCCTGGAGGCGAGCTTCTCTCAGTTGCGCGAGATGCAACAGCAACGCACCGGTGCATTGGCGCTGTCCAGTGTGGCGTTGCGCGACAGGAATACCTATCTGATTCTGGGCGGAACGCTGCTGGCGGTTGTTCTGTCGGCCTTGTTGACCCTGCTGAGTTCGCGCTTGATTGTTCGCCCGTTGCGACAGGCGCAGGTGTTGGCCAAACGCATGGCGGAGGGTGACTTCACTGGGCATACGGTTTCGGAATCGAACGATGCGACCGGGCAGGTGTTGCAGGCCATGGGTGAGGTGGCCCGGCGCCTCAGCACGGTGGTGTCCGACATCAGGGGCGCTGCTGACGAAGTGAGCACCGCCAGCCATGAGATCGCCACGGGCAATGCCGACCTGTCGGTTCGCACCGAGGGCACGGCCTCGTCGTTGCAGGAAACGGCTGCGTCTCTGGAGCAGCTTACCGCCACCGTTCGCCAGAGCGCCGAACATGCGCGCCAGGCCAACGACCTGGCTCGAGAGGCTCGACACTCGGCCGATGCCGGAGGAACGGCCATGCGCGAGGCGGTCGACACCATGTTGCAGATCGACGCACAGGCGAAAAAGATTCAGGAGATCACCGGCGTGATCGATGGGATCGCCTTCCAGACCAACATTCTGGCGCTCAACGCGGCGGTGGAAGCGGCACGCGCTGGTGAACAGGGCAGGGGCTTTGCGGTGGTCGCACTGGAGGTGCGCAACCTGGCGGACCGCAGCCGAACAGCCGCAAGAGAAATCGGGGGGCTCATCGGGACAACGGTCACACAGGTCGATGCCGGTTCCAGGATCGTCAAATCCGCCGGAGACACCATGGGTCGTATCGTGGACTCGATCCGCACCGTGGGTGATACCGTGGATGCCATCGCACGAGCATCCAACGAGCAGGCGGCGGGTATCGAGCAGGTGAATGTGGCGATGGCCCATATGGACCGCAACACCCAGCAGAACGCTGCGATGGTGGAGCAAGCGAGTGCGGCGGCGACGTCACTGCAGTCTCAGGCACAGAGGCTGGTGCAAAGCATCGGCAGTTTGCGCACGGTCTGAGATCTTCACCTTGGGGTTTATGAGGGCGGGCTTTTGCCGCCCTTGGGTCGTTGTGGATGCCTGGCCGCTTTGCGGTGGAAGCGCATGATGAACCGCTCACCGGCCTCTACCTGGGACCTGACATTGGACCATGGCGATGCCTGCGCATTGCGCCAGCCGAGGCAGGGCCTCAGCCGCCGACTGGCCAGTCTCTCAGAGCAACCGTGCAATCAATGCGCCGGCACTCGGTGTGGACAGGGGCACCCAGACCCTGGTGGGGTTGCCTTGCGCCACATCGATGGACTCGCCGCTCTGGTTGTGCATGGCCTGGAGGTGAACGATGCGGTTGCCGCTGGGATGGACGACCTCCAGTCGGTCGCCCACAGCGAAGCGGTTTTTCGTTTCCACTTCCGCCCAGCCATCTTCACGCACCTGCACCACTTCGCCCACAAACTGGCTGCGGTGGTTGTCGCTGTGGCCGGTGATGTAGTTTTGGTAATCCTGCGCCGGGCGGCGCTCCATCAGGCCGCCTGTGTAGCCCCGGTTGGACAGCCCCTCAAGTTCGAGCAGCAGTTCGGGGTTGAAGGGGCGGCCGGCCACGGCGTCATCGATGGCACGGCGGTAGACCTGCGCGGTGCGCGCCACGTAATAGTGGCTCTTGGTGCGGCCTTCGATCTTGAGTGAATCGATGCCCATCCGGGCCAGCCTTGCCACGTGTTCCACCGCGCGGAGGTCTTTGCTGTTCATGATGTAGGTGCCGTGCTCGTCTTCCATGATGGGCATGAGCTCATCCGGGCGGGCAGACTCTTCGATCAGCCAGACCTTGTTGGCCTCAGGGTGGCGCTGGCCGCTGCCCACGGTCGAAAAATTGTTGGCGGCATTCTCTTCTTCCTGTGCGAAATGGAAGCCGTTCAAGGTGTTCATGGGCGCTGCGTCGCCGCTGTCCGTGTCGGTCGTGGCAGCGTGGGTCTTGTATTCCCAGCGGCAGGCGTTGGTGCAGGTGCCCTGGTTGGGGTCGCGCCGGTTGAAGTAGCCGCTGAGCAGGCAGCGGCCCGAATAGGCGATGCACAACGCACCGTGCACAAATACCTCGAGTTCGATGTCGGGGCAATCGTTGCGGATGGCCTGAACCTCGTCCAGGCTCAGTTCGCGCGACAGGATGATGCGGCTCACGCCCTGCCTGTGCCAGAACTTCACCGCTGCGCTGTTGGTGGTGTTGGCCTGCACCGAGAGGTGGATGGGCACTTCAGGCCAGAGGCCCTTTTCCATTTGTTCGCGCACCAGCATGATCAAACCAGCGTCGGCCATGATCAGCGCATCGGGCTTCAGTTCGACCACAGGCTGCAGGTCGCGCAGGTAGGTGCGCAACTTGTCGTTGTGGGCGATCAGGTTGCTGGTGACAAAGAATTTTTTGCCGCGCCCGTGTGCCTCTGCAATGCCCTGGGCGATTTGCTCCAGGCGGAATTCGTTGTTGCGTGCGCGCAGGGAATAGCGCGGTTGACCCGCGTACACGGCGTCGGCGCCAAAGTCGTAGGCAGCGCGCATGTTGCGCAGGGAGCCGGCGGGCAGGAGCAGTTCGGGATGTTTCATGGTGAGGTGCCCATTGTCGCGCAAGCGCCTGGCCGTTTGCGGTGCCTTTGCCGACGGCAAGGATGCCTGGGGCGTCCAGCGGTGCGCTTCGGCCTTCTGTGTCGGGCCTGTTGTGAACCAGCGGCAGGTGCTTGCATCCGGGCGCATCGTGGGTCACAGTAACCGTGCAGCGCGTACAGGCTTCCACTCGGCACACAATGGCCTGTCTTTCCGTTTCCCTGTCAGGAGATCCAATTGGCTTCATCGACCCCCTTTGCTCACCCCTTCGCCAGCACCGTCAAGTCCTTCAAGACCCCCTCGGGCAAGGCCGGGCGCTTTTACTCACTGCCTGCGCTGGCCAAGACGCATCCCAACGTCAGGCGCTTGCCGATCTCTTTGCGCATCGTGCTGGAGAGCGTGGTTCGGCATTGCGATGGAGAGCGGGTGACTGCCGACCATGTTGCGCAGCTGGCCAACTGGAAGCCCAAGGCCAGGCGAACGGCTGAAATTCCGTTCACGGTGGCGCGTGTGGTCTTGCAGGATTTCACCGGTGTGCCTTTGCTGGCCGATGTCGCAGCCATGCGCAGCACCGCACAACGGCTGGGCCACGACCCCAAGAAGATCGAGCCGCTGGTGCCCGTGGATCTGGTGGTGGACCACTCCATCATGATCGACTACTACGGGCAGAAGAACGCGCTCGACCTCAACATGAAGCTGGAGTTTCAGCGCAACAAGGAGCGCTACGAATTCATGAAGTGGGGCATGCAGGCGTTTGACACCTTTGGCGTGGTGCCGCCCGGTTTCGGTATCGTGCATCAGGTCAATCTGGAGTACCTGGCGCGCGGCGTTCACAAGAAGGGCGCCTTGTATTACCCCGATACCCTGGTCGGGACCGACAGCCACACCACCATGATCAACGGCATTGGTGTGGTGGGTTGGGGTGTGGGCGGTATCGAGGCGGAAGCCGCCATGCTGGGGCAGCCCGTGTACATCCTCACGCCCGATGTGGTGGGCTTCGAGCTGAAGGGCCGCCTGCGTGAAGGCGTGACCGCCACCGACCTGGTGCTCACCGTCACCGAGATCCTGCGGCAACACAAGGTGGTGGGCAAGTTTGTGGAGTTTTTCGGCGAAGGCACGGCTTCGCTGGCTTTGCCCGATCGCGCCACCATCGCCAACATGGCGCCCGAATACGGCGCCACCATGGGATTTTTCCCGGTGGACGACAAGACGCTGGACTATTTCCGTGGCACGGGCCGCAGCAAGGCCGAGATTGACGCCTTTGAGGCCTACTTCCGTGCGCAGCAAATGTTTGGCGTGCCCAAGGCGGGTGACATCGATTATTCGCAGGTGGTGTCGCTGGACCTGGGTCAGGTGACACCCAGCCTCGCCGGGCCCAAGCGCCCCCAAGACCGCATCGAGCTGGGGCAGGTGGCCGACCAGTTCCGCGCGCTGTTCAGCAAGCCCAACGCCGAGAACGGCTTCAACCAGAACGCCGAGCGCCTGGCGCTGAGAACGCCGGTGTTTCCGGGTGGCGGCGAGTCGCCCGACGGCAAGCCGGCGGACACGCCGGCCGGGGCCTCCCGCTCGGTGGCCGAGATGGTGAGCAACCGGCCGGCCCTGGCCGCCAAGTCCCGCCATGCGGCCCGGTCGCTCACCGTGGGGCACGGGGATGTGCTGATCGCCGCGATCACCAGCTGCACCAACACCAGCAACCCCAGCGTCTTGCTGGCCGCAGGCTTGCTCGCCAAAAAGGCGGTTGAGGCTGGCCTCAAGGTGAAGCCGCACATCAAGACGTCGTTGGCCCCTGGTTCGCGCATCGTCACCGAATACCTGACAGCGACCGGCTTGCTGCCTTACCTGGAGAAGCTGGGCTTCGCCCTGGCGGGCTATGGTTGTACCACCTGCATCGGCAATGCGGGCGACCTGACGTCCGAACTCAACGAGGCCATCACGGCGAACCAGCTGGTGTGTGCGTCGGTGCTGTCGGGCAACCGCAACTTCGAAGCGCGCATTCACCCCAACCTCAAGGCCAACTTCCTCGCGAGCCCGCCGCTGGTGGTGGCCTACGCCATCGCAGGCACGGTCCTGACCGATCTGATGACCGAGCCAGTGGGTCATGGCAAGGGCGGCCAGCCGGTGTACCTGGGCGACATCTGGCCCACCAGCGAAGAAATCCATGCGCTCTTGAAGCACGCGATGAAGGGCAAGGCCTACCGCGAAAACTATGCGCAGGTGAAAACCGATCCAGGCAAGCTCTGGGAAAAAATCAAAGGCGTGAGCGGCAACGCCTACACCTGGCCTGAGAGCACCTACATCGCCGAGCCGCCGTTTTTTGAAGGCTTCGAATTGGCGGAGCCCAAGGCCGAGGCACCCGCCGTGCGCGGCGCGGCCATCATGGCCCTGTTTGGCGACTCGATCACCACCGACCACATTTCACCGGCGGGCTCCATCAAAGAGAGCTCACCGGCGGGCGAGTGGCTGAAGTCGCGCGGGGTGATGAAGGCCGACTTCAACAGCTACGGTGCCCGCCGGGGCAACCACGATGTGATGATGCGGGGCACGTTTGCCAACGTGCGCATCAAAAACCTCATGCTGCCGCCTGGCGCTGACGGGTCCAGGGTGGAGGGCGGTTTTACCCTCTACAAGGGCCAGGGCAAGCAGGTGTCCATCTTTGATGCGGCGCAGAAGTACCAGGCCGCAGGCCAGCCCACGGTGATTTTTGCGGGGGAAGAGTACGGCACCGGATCCAGCCGGGACTGGGCGGCCAAGGGCACGCAGTTGCTGGGTATTCGCGCGGTGGTGGCACGCAGCTTTGAGCGTATCCACCGCAGCAACCTGGTGGGCATGGGGGTGTTGCCGCTGCAGTTCAAGGCCGGCGAGTCCTGGGAAACGCTGGGTTTGAAAGGGGATGAAACGGTTGAGATTCATCCACATCCCAAGCTGCTGCCCCAGAGCAAGGCCAAGCTGGTGATCACCCGGGCCAACGGCGAAACGGTGTCCACCACGCTGACGCTGCGCATCGACACGCCGGTGGAGGTGGACTATTACCTCGCAGGCGGCATCTTGCCGTATGTCCTGCGGCAATTGTTGAGCGCTTGAGTCGTGTACCCCAACACGGCATGATGTAGCCACGCACCCGCCGGGTGTCTTCAGGAGTTGCCGTGCGAAAGCCTGCTCTCTACAGTCGGTCGAATCGACACCGGATTCCGCTTGCGGGACCTGCGGGTGAAGATGCGGATCGGGCGGCCGGAGACGGTGGTGGCGACATGCCAGCCCGTTCCCGACGGGTGGCCAGCGAACCAACGTTCATGCGCCTGGCACGCAACCCCCGCGTGCTGTGGCTGGCCTGGGGGTTGCTTGCGGCGACCTTGGCCATGGCTGTGGTGCTGATGGGCGGGCGGCTGGCGCCTCGCGCCTTGACGCAGGACGACATCGACGCGGCCGTGTTGCGCACCCTGACCACGCAGCCCCTGCCTTCAGCGAGCGCCCGCGCGGCAGAAATGATCCGGCCCGCCGTGGTTCGTATCACGTCGCTGGAAAAAAACCGCAAGGGCGAAGAGGCGGAAACGGGGGTGGGTACCGGGGTGGTCATCACGGACAAAGGGCTGATTCTCACCAACCTGCACGTGGTGCAGTCGGCCCCGATTGTGCGATTGGTGTTTGCCGACGGGTCGGAATCGCAAGCGGTGGTTCGGTCGGTGCAGGCCGAATACGACCTGGCTGTGCTGCAGGCCACCACGGTGCCTGATGACTTGCAGGCCGCCACTTTGCGGTCTTCTCATGATCTGAACCCGGGTGACGCCGTGGTGGCGGTGGGCTTTCCGTTTGGTATCGGCCCTTCGGTGTCGTCGGGCGTGGTGTCAGGGCTGGGGCGGGAGTTCAAGTCGCCTGAAGGCGAGCAGGCGCTGGGCAACCTGATTCAGTTTGATGCCGCGGCCAACCCGGGCAATTCCGGGGGGCCGCTGGTCACCATGGACGGTGAGGTGGTGGGGATCGTGACGGGCATCCTCAACCCCAGCAGCCACCGCACATTTGTGGGCATTGGGTTTGCTGTGCCCATCGAGAGTGCGGCGGCGGCGGCGGGGATGCCGCCGTTCTAGAGTACCCCCCGCGCCGCCTGCGGCGTCACCCCCCAGGGGGCGGCGCTGGCGGCCTGGCGAAGCCAGTTCCGCGGTGCCCTGGGGTGGGGCGCTGTGCTGCGGAGACGTTTTTTTGGAGATGCTTGTGAAAGATGACACTGCTGGAACGGCTGAGTTGATGGAGCAGATCCTTTACGAGGTGAAGCGTGTGGTCGTGGGTCAGGACCGGTTTCTGGAGCGGGTCATGGTGGCCATGCTCGCCCAGGGGCATTTGCTGGTGGAAGGGGTGCCAGGGCTGGCCAAGACGCTGACCGTCAAGACCTTGGCCGAGGTGGTGCAGGGTCGCTTCAAGCGCATCCAGTTCACGCCCGACCTGGTGCCCGCCGACCTGGTGGGTACGCGCATCTACAACCAGAAGACGGGTGACTTCAGCACGTCGCTGGGGCCGGTGTTTGCCAACCTGCTGCTGGCCGATGAAATCAACCGGGCGCCGGCCAAGGTGCAGAGCGCGCTGCTGGAGGTGATGCAGGAACGGCAGGTGACGATCGCGGGGGAAACCCACTGGGTGCCCAGCCCGTTTCTGGTCATGGCCACGCAGAACCCGATCGAGACGGAAGGCACTTATCCGCTGCCGGAAGCCCAGGTGGACCGGTTCCTCATGAAGGTGCAAGTGGACTACCCGACGGACGAAGAAGAATTTGTGATCGTTCAGCGGGTGACCGGGCCTCGTGTCGAGGTGAACGCGGTGGCGACCACGGAACAGCTGGGGGCGCTGCAGGCGCGCTGTCGTGCGGTGTACGTGGATCCGGCGCTGGTGCAGTACGCGGTCAAGCTGGTATCCGCCACGCGCAAGCCCGGAGAACATGGTTTGAAGTCGCTGGCGCCCTGCATCACCTACGGAGCCAGTCCACGTGCCACGATCGGTCTGGTTGAGGGTGCGCGGGCACTGGCGCTGTTGCGCGGTCGAACCTACGCTTTGCCCGAGGACATGGTGGATCTCGTGCCCGACGTGTTGCGCCACCGGGTCGTGGTGTCGTATGAAGGCCTGTCCGATGGGCTGGACAGCGAGGCGGTGATCGCCCAGATCATGGCGGCGGTGAAGCCCCCTGCCAAGCTGATGGCCCACGAGAAGATGGCTGCCTGATCATGAGGACTCCATCGCCTCACATCACCCGCCTCGTCGCCGTTTCGGCGTGCAGGGTCTTCGAGCGCTCCGAAAGGGGGAGCGCAACATGGATCGCTGAAATGAGTCGGCCTGCAGAGGTTTTGCCCCATGTTTAAGCGACTTTTTCAGCGGCAACGCAACGCGCAAGCCGAGCCGCCGGTCAGGCCCGAACGCGGGCAGGCCGAAGCGTTGTTGCAGCGGCTGGAGTGGACGGTGATCCGGCGGCTCGACGGCTGGCTGCAGGGCGACCACCGCACGCTGATGCGGGGCACGGGGCTTGATCTGGCCGACCTGCGCGAGTACCAGCACCACGACGATGTGCGGCACATGGACTGGAACGTGACCGCGCGCCTGCAGCAGCCGCATGTGCGGGTGTTCACCGAAGACCGGGAAATGACCGCCTGGTTTTTGCTGGACCTCAGCCCCTCGCTCAACTTCGGCTCCGGCACACTGCGCAAGAGTGAGGTGCTGCAAGGTTTTGTGGGGGTGTTGTCACGCCTCATCAGCCGCCACGGCAACCGGGTGGGTGCCTTGTTGCTGGCTGCGGGACAGAAAGACGCCGTGAGCGTGTTGCCTGCCCGCGGTGGACGCAACCAGGTGCTGCAATTGCTGCACAAGATCGAGCAGGCGCAGGCAGCGGGATTCGCTGCCGGTGAAACGGCGGGGGTGACCCGCCTGGCCGATTTGCTGAAAGGGGCTGGGCGGACAGTGCGGCAACGCAGCACGTTGTTCGTGGTTTCCGACTTCATCAGCGAGCCGGGTTGGGAGAAGCCTCTGGGCGAACTGGCGCAACGCCACGATGTGGTGGCGGTGCGGGTGGTTGATCCGCTGGAGATGGACCTGCCCGACATGGGGCTGGTGGCGGTGCGGGATGCTGAGACGGGCGAGCAGTTGCTGGTCGACACCCACGACAAGGGTTTTCGGCATCGATATGCACGGATCGCCGCCCAGCGCGAGGCGATGTTGCGGGAGGGTCTGGTGCGTGCCAGCGTGGACACCCTGGAACTTGCCACGGATGATGATCTGGTCGACGCCGTGGTTCGGTTTGTGGACCTTCGCCGGCGTCGGCAGCGCCCTGGAGCGAGCTGGCCCAGGCATCTGGCCGCTTCGGCCCGACCCCAGGCGCAGGCCATGCGGGGAGGAGCCACATGAACGAAGCGTGGTTGTCTTCTTTGTGGGCCAGCCTGAACACCTGGCCGGTGAGCTTCCTGTGGCCGTCGATGTTGTGGGGCTTGCTGGCATTGCCGGTGTTGCTGTTGCTCTACCTCTGGTTGATGCGGCGTCGACGACGGGTGTCGGTGCGGCTGGCCAGCCTGTCGGTGGTGCGAGAGGCCATGGGCAGCGGGCCCGGCTGGCGGCGCCACGTGCCGCCCCTGTTGTTGTTTCTGGCCATCGCCTCGTTGTTGCTGGCGGCCGCCCGGCCGGTGGCGCGGGTGGTCTTGCCGTCCACCGAGCAGACCATCGTGCTGGCCATGGACGTCTCGGGCAGCATGCGGGCCACCGATGTGGAGCCGAATCGCCTGGCCGCATCCCAGGCTGCGGCCAAGGCATTTCTGGCTGAATTGCCACGCCATGTGAAGGTGGGCATCGTGGCCTTTGCGGGCACGGCCCAGGTGGTGCAGCCCATCACACTCAGCCGCGAAGACCTGCACACCGCCATCGACAAGTTTCAGCTCCAGCGGGCGACGGCCATCGGCAGTGCCCTCGTGGTCGCTTTGTCGGAGCTGTTTCCCGAGCAGGGCATCGATGTGGGCAAACTCACATTTGGCCGCGGCAACGATCCGCTGGCTGCGCGGGGGAGGGCCTTGGGTGAAGCAGATCGCGAGCAACGCCCATTTGTGCCGGTTGCGCCAGGCTCCTACGGTTCGGCCGCCGTCATTTTGCTCACCGACGGCCAGCGCACCACGGGCGTTGAAACCGAAGAAGCAGCCCAGATGGCCGCCGATCGGGGCGTGCGGGTGTACACCGTCGGCGTGGGTACGGTGGCCGGGGAGGTCATTGGTTTTGAGGGCTGGTCCTTGCGGGTGAGGCTGGACGAGGAGACGCTCAAGTCGGTGGCCCGGACGACGCAAGGGGAGTACTTTTACGCAGGCACGGCAGCCAACCTCAAGCAGGTGTACGAGACCTTGAGCACACGGTTGACCGTCCGGTCCCAGGAGACCGAGGTCTCCAGTTTGCTGGCGTTGCTGGGTGCCTTGTTGGTGGTCCTGGCGGCAGGGCTGTCGATGGTGTGGTTCCACCGCGTAGCCTGAGTTCGCGGGAGCAGCGCCCAAGCCGCAGCAGAACGGCAGGCCTACCACGACGAGCTTGCTGCGGCCCGACACTGAAACAGGTGTTTGCTCTGGATCAAGTGAACAGCGGGCCTGCGCGGCACAATGCGTGGCATGAGAAAAAAAGTGGTGGTGAGTGGAGGTGGGATCGGCGGCATGGCGACGGCTTTGGCGCTCGCCCGGGCGGGTCTTGACGTGGCCTTGCTGGAACAGGCGCCGGCTTTTGGCGAGGTCGGAGCGGGCTTGCAGCTGGGTCCCAATGCGGTTCGCGTGCTGGACAGCTGGGGATTGAGTGGCGCTCTGCTTGCAACGGCAGCATTCCCTGAAGCGCTTCAGGTGCGCGATGCCCATGGCGCGCAAATCCTGGGTCATTTGCGTCTGGGGCCCATCATCAGGGCGCGCTATGGCCAACCCTACGCCACCTTGCACCGTGCAGATCTGCATGCCATGCTGCTGGAGGCTGCGCAAAAGTACAAACGCATCGAGTTGCACTTGGGCAGTCGCGTCGCTTCGTATGTCGAGACCGGGCAGGGCGTCCGGGTGGCGTGTGAAAACGAACAGATGTTTGAAGGCGATGCCCTGATCGGCAGCGATGGTCTGTGGAGCCGTGTGCGCAATCAGATGCTGGGCGCGCATCCCGTGAGGGCCAGTGGGCACCTGGCATACAGGGGCATGGTGCATGCGGACAAGTTGCCGGCAGCCTTGCGCGCGCCGGTGGTCACCGCATGGCTGGGCCCACGTTTGCACGCCGTGCACTACCCGGTGCGGCAGGGGGCGTGGTTCAACGTGGTGGTGGTCGTGCAAGGGGTCATCGGTCAAGGGCACGGGGGCGCTGTGGGCAGCGATCCGCAAAGCTGGACCCACGAGGCCCACGCCAGCGACCTTCGGCGAACGCTCGGACCGGCCTGCAGTGATTTGTTGGCCATGGTGGATGCGGTGAACGGCTGGAAGCTCTGGCCGCTCAACGACCGGGCGCCGATGGCCGGGGCCCAAGAGCACGCGCAGGGCCGTGTCGCTTTGCTGGGTGATGCAGCCCACCCGTTGCGCCCCTACCTGGCCCAAGGGGCGGCCATGGCCATTGAAGACGCCTGGACACTGGGTCGGCTGGTCGAGCAGACGGCTCCCCAGGCGCTGGACTGGCCGGGTCTGCTGGCGCGTTACGCAGCCAGCCGCTGGGCCCGCAATGCGCGGGTGCAGGCGCGCTCCGAGCGCAACGGCACTGTCTTTCACGCCACAGGCCCTGTGAAGTGGGCGCGCAACGCCGCCATGGCGACCCTGGGCGAATCGTTGCTGGACAACCCCTGGCTCTACAGCGGTCCGCCTGAACCCGTCTGAGCGCGATTCCGGGGGCTTCTCCGGATGCTGCTACGCTCGGGCAGCTTTTCGAGACTGTTCCGGTTTGAGCGCCGTCGTTGGAAAGCCCTTTGTCCATGTTGTTTGATTACTGGAGCAGCCCACATGAAGTTTTCGTCCACGTTCCCCCGCCGCTTGCTGCTGTCGGTCATCGGTGCCGCTGCTGCGCTGGGCGCTGCCCCGGCTGTTCTGGCACAGAGCGCCCAGGCCTGGCCCAGTCAGCCGATCAAGATGGTGGTGGGATTCCCTGCGGGGTCTTCACCGGATCTGATGGCGCGCACACTGGCCGAGCCGTTGTCGCAGGTGCTGGGGCAACCCGTGGTGGTCGACAACCGGCCGGGCGCAGGCGGGAATATCGGTGCTGCCCAGGTGGCGCGAGCCACCGATGGCCACACCATCGGTCTGATGATCAACGGCAACCTGACCATTGCCAAGATCCTGAATCCCGCTACGCCATACGACCCGATCACGGATCTGGCACCGGTATCCTTGATCGGGGTGGCGCCGCTGGTACTGACCGCACCCAACAGCGTGCCTGCAGGAGGGCCCGCTTTCTGGTCAGCGGCCAAGGCATCGGGTGACCGCTGGAACTACGGATCGCCGGGCATCGGCACCGTGGCCCACCTGGGCATGGAACTGATCAAGGCCAAGGCCGGCATCGCACCGGTGCACGTGCCTTATGGCGGCAACCCGGCCGTGATCACGGGCATGTTGGGCGAGCAGGTGCAGATGGCGCTGCTGCCACCGGGCCTGGCCATGGCGCAGGTGCAGGCGGGCAAGGTGCGCGCGATTGGCGTGACTTCTGCCGGTCGCAGCGCCGTGGTACCGGGTGTGCCGTCGCTCAGCGAGACCGGTCTGCCCGGCGTGGAGCTGGAAATCTGGAACGCTGTGGCGGCGCCCCGGCAGATGCCCCAGGCCCATGTGGCCCGCTTGTCGGCGGCGCTGACGGAAATTGTTCGCCGTCCGGCCGTTCGGTCACAAATTGCTGCGCAAGGCTGGCAGGTGGTGGGCACGGCGCCTCAGGGGCTGGCGAACCGCATTGCCCAGGACACGGCCGCGATGTCCGAGGTCATCCAGCGCAATGGCATCCAGGCGAAGTGATGCGTTGCTCTGGTCGGTGCTGAAGCGCGCCGGCCTTCTCTTGTCGTTCGGGGCTGCCCCGTCTGCGCGGCAGTCAGGGTGGCAGGGCAAAAGCATCACGCCCGGGGGATGCCCAGGAACTCGGCCATGGCGGTCAATTCGGTGTGGAGTGCCTCGCTGTAGTCAGAGCCTTCAGGGGGCTGCCCGCCGACGTAGCCCAGTTCAGCGTGCAGCGCACCTTGCCTCACCGCGAGGTTGCCCCAGCCGATCACCCTGTCGCGCCACAACAAGGGCATGGCGTAGTACCCGCGCACACGCCGGTGGGCGGGTGTGTAGGCCTCGAAGCGGTAGGCCCAGCCCCAAAGCCTTTCGAATCGGTCGCGGTCCCACACCACGGGGTCAAAGGGCGCCAGCAGCCGCACCCGATCGCCCGGATTCCAGGCGGGATCGAGCGGGTTTTCGCCCGCCGGCCAGTGCCAGGCGACACCATCAATCTCAGTTTGCGGCAGGCGGATGCGGGCGCGCTGAAAGGCGCGGGTCAACTGGGCCTGCCATTGGGGCGCTGCGTGTTTGAGGAAGCCCACGAGCTGGCGCAGACCCGGCGTTGGCAGCGGTGCGTACAGCGCCACGAGCCAGTCCACCATCGCATCCAGCGTGGCTTCGGGATCGGCGTGTGGGGGCTGCGGTGCGCGCACCGCGTACTGGCGGGTGCCGTTGTCGCGCGACGCCACGCGCAGCAGCCCCCGGTAGTGCATGTCGTCCAGCAGGTGTGTGCTGGCTTTGGAGCGGCCTCCAAACCCGTTGGTGGTGTGGCCATGGGAAAAATGGTCGTCCACGGCTTTGGGGTGGGTGGCACCCCGTTGTTCGACAAACCGCCAGACATCGCCGGCCTGGGCCCAGCGCTCGGTTGTCCAGACGAGGCGCGATGTGCGGGGGTGCAAAAGCGCATGCAGCTCAGGCGTGACAAAGCCGTAGTTGACGAAAAAGTCTTCTTCAACGTCCAGATCGGGATAGTGGCGCTCCAGATCGCCCACCCGGTAGCCCTCGACCCGGTGGCGCAAGATCAGGTCTTGTGCGCGCGCTGGCGACCGGATCGGATCGGCCTGCACAAAACCAAAACGCTTCAAGGCGAGCGGCAAGGTGGCGGGCGCAACGAGGCTGCGCGCCACAGCGTAGCGGCGCAGATCGGCAAGGGTTGGAGAGCGCATCAACCGATCATGCCGTAAGCGGGACCGCAAGCAACGCTACGGGCTCACCCATCCGGTCACCAGCATCGCCTCCTGGGGGCGTGACGCGCCGAAGGCGCGGCGCGCGATGGGATGTCGAGAGGCCGGAGCGCGTGTCCCACCTGGGATGCCGCGGAACGGGCTCTGCCCGGCCGCCAGCATCGCCCCCTGGGGGGTGACGCGCCGAAGGCGCGGCGCGGGGGGAGCTTACAGCTGCGTTCGCAACGTCCAGATTTCCGGGAACAGCACCACGTCCAGCATCTTGCGCAAATAGCTCACGCCACCAGTACCCCCTGTGCCGCGTTTGAATCCGATCACGCGCTCCACCGTGGTCACATGGCGGAATCGCCAGAGGCGGAATGCGTCTTCCAGGTCGGTGAGTTCTTCACCCAGCTGGTAGAGGTCCCAGTGTTCCTTGGGGTTGCGGTACACCTGCAGCCAGGCCTGCTCGACGGCTTCGCTGGCGACGTAGGCTTGTGTCCAGTCGCGGTCGGTGTGGCTGGCTGGCACGTTGATGCCGCGGCGTGCCAGCAGGCGCAAGGCTTCGTCGTAGAGCGAGGGGGCTTCGTATGCCGCCTGCACCATGGCCAGCCGCTTCGGGCTGTGCGCATGGGGCTGGAGCATGGCCGGGTTTTTGTTGCCCAGCGAAAACTCGATGCAACGGTATTGAAAGCTCTGGAAGCCGCTGGACCTGCCCAGGTAAGGCCTCATGGCACTGTACTCGGGGGGCGTCATGGTGGCCAACACGTCCCAGGCGTGCACCAGCTGCTCCATGATTCTGGAAACGCGTGCCAGCATCTTGAAGGCCGAGGGCAAATCGTCGGCGGCGATGCAGCGCAAGGCGGCCCCCAGCTCGTGCAGCATGAGCTTCATCCACAACTCGCTGGTCTGGTGCTGCACGATGAACAACATTTCGTCGTGCGCCGGCGAGAGCGGCTTTTGCGCTTCCAGGATGGCATCGAGCTGCAGGTAGTCGCCATAGCTCATGTCTTCGCTGAAGTCGAGCTGGGCCTTTTCGTCACGAACGATTTGCTCGGTCGCGGAGGTGTCCGGGGTTTGGTGGTGTGGGCAGGTCATCGGGGTTCACCTTGTCGGTTCGGTGGTGGGGTGAAAGCGGCCCGCAGGGGCGGGCCACTTCGGCTTGGAGGATTTGCCCGGCGCGAAATGCCTCGACTCAGGATGCCGCCGATCCGGCTTCGCCGGTCGGCCAGCATCGCCCCCTGGGGGGTGACGGCGCAGCCGGCGCGGGGGGATCTCAAGTGACCGCGTGTTTCTGGTTGAACTCGGGGCGCTGCCATTCACCGCTTTCCAGCACCTGGCGCAGGTGTTCAACCGCGTTCCACACGTCTTCAAAGCCGATGTAGAGCGGTGTGAAGCCGAAACGAAGAATGTCTTTGTGGCGCTCGCCGTCGCCCGCGCGGTAGTCGCCCACCACACCGCGCGCGATCAGCGCCTGCACGATGGCGTAGGCGCCGGAGTCACCGCCGCCGGGCCGCCCCAAGGCGGTGGCAGCCCCTTCGGGGGGCAAGGACCCGCGCAGCGGCGGAGTGTGGGGGCCGTATTCACGGGTGAGGCAGACCTGCGAGCCGCGTTCGGCATGACTGGACGGAGTGGCCAGGCCGAGGCCGTGTCCGCCGCAACGCTGTTCAACCAGCTGTATGAACAGGTCGGTCAACGCCAGTGATTTTTTGCGCAGGGCATCCATGCCGCCCAGGGGTTCGGCGGCCAGCGCAGCGTCAAGGCCGCAGTCCAGCGCGGCCAGGCTGATCATGGGCTGGGTGCCGCACTGGTAGCGTGTGATGCCGGGCGCCGGGCGGTAGTCGGGGGTGAACTCAAAAGGCGTGGCATGGCCCCACCAACCGGCCAGGGGCTGCCAGAATCGGTCGGTGTGCAGGGGGTTGACCCACACGAAAGCGGGGGCGCCCGGGCCGCCGTTGAGATATTTGTAGCCGCAGCCCACCGCAAAGTCGGCCTTGGCCGCATTCAGGTTGACCGGTACGGCGCCCGCACTGTGGGCGAGGTCCCACACGGTGAGGATGCCTTCGGCGTGTGCGGCGGCGGTCACGGCGGCCATGTCGTGCATGGCGCCGGTGCGGTAGTTCACGTGGGTGAGCATGAGCACGGCCACGTCTGCGGTCAGCGATGCCGCGATCTCTTCGGGCTCGACCAGCAGCAACTCGTATCCGCGCTCTTTGCACAAGGCTTCGGCGATGTAGAGATCGGTGGGGAAGTTGCTGCGCTCGCTCACGATGCGTTTGCGACGGGGTGCGTCTTCGGCCGCCATGTTGAGCGCGGCGGACAACACCTTGAACAGGTTGATCGATGTGCTGTCGGTGGCGACCACTTCGCCGGCGTTGGCGCCGATCAGGCGGGCGATCTTGTTGCCCACTTGTTGCGGCATCTGGAACCAGCCCGCCTTGTTCCAGCTCTGGATCAGGTCGGTACCCCATTCTCGGCTGACCACATCGGCCACGCGCCCGGGTGTGGCCTTGGGCATCACGCCCAGCGAGTTGCCGTCGAGGTAGATCATGCCCGCAGGCAGGGAAAACAGGTCGCGCAGGCTGCGCAGCGGGTCTTGCTGGTCCAGGGCCTGGCAATGGGCTAGCGTGGTGGGTGGGTGAGCAGCTGTGGTGTTCATGGCAGTTCTCTCAGGATGGCCCGCACGGGCGAGGCGTCGGCGGTGGTGAGTTTCAGGGGCAGGGCGATGAGCTCGTAGTCGCCCTCCGGGACGTCGTCGAGCAACAGGTTTTCCAGCACGCGCAGACCACGCTGGCGGATCACCTGGTGGCTCAGCAGCGGTTTGCTGTCGGCCGGGTCGATGCTGGCGCTGTCGATACCGATGAGTTTCACGCCCATATCGGCCAGGCGCTTTACCGTGTCTGGCGCAAACGCGGGCAAGGCAGTGTCGAAAGTGTCTTGTGGCATGCGGTCATACACGCGCACCAGCACGCGTTCCGGCAGAGCTGTTGTTGCATGTTCGATGTGGTGCCACTCGACCAGCGGGCCGCAGCCCATGGCATGGATGACACGGCAGGGGCCGATGAAAGCTTCCAGACCGACGTCGCCAATGGCCTGGCCGTCGGGGTCGTAGTGCAGCGGTGCGTCGGCGTGGGCACCCACATGGGGCGACAAGGTGATGGCGCTGACGTTGACCGGGCACCCGGGGCCGATGTT
>JBFHEQ010000003.1:0-23479 GCA_041584075.1 Hydrogenophaga sp. | reverse complement strand
CGTCGCTGCTTCGATTCGTGTGACCGGCTCCGCACCGCAGGGAGCAACGCTGGCAGGCCGGCAAAGCCGGATCTGCGGCGTTCCGAGTTGAAGACACTTCGCGCATGCAACGAAGCTGTTTTTTCAAGTTATAATCGCGGGCTATATATATGCGACCAAGTACAGTGAAATGGTTTCACTGCGGCTAGCGCACCTGACCTCAAGGAATCGTCATGAAAGACGGCATTCACCCCAACTACCGCGAAATTTGCTTCCAGGACATGTCCAACGGTTTCAAGTTCGTGACCCGTTCTTGCGCAAGCACCAAAGAAATGATCACGATGGAAGACGGCCGCGAGTTGCCGCTCTACAAGCTTGACACCACCAGCGAATCGCACCCTTTCTACACGGGTACGCAGAAGAGCGTGGACAACATGGGTGGCCGCGTCGAGCGCTTCCGCAACCGTTACGGCAAGACCACCGCCAAGTAATCGGGCGATACTCGGTCTGCCTGACCGAGGTCTCTGCACAAAAGCAGCCGGTTTGCCGGCTGCTTTTTTTTTGCAATAACTGATTCGCATGGGCAACTGACCGCCGGTGCACCACCCTGTACATTTCCTGCCGTGAGCTTCACCAACCCCGCCCTTGTGACCCAGTCGGCCGTGCGTCGCCTGCCTCGGCTCGCCTTGGTGCTGTTTTGTCTGGCCTACGTTTTGCCCGGCTTTCTGGGTCGAGAGCCCTGGAAAAACGCTGACGTCTCTGCACTGGGTGTGATGCTGGAGATTGCGACAGGGCAAAGCAGTTGGTGGAACCCGCAAGTGTTGGGCCTTGCGGCCGACGTCTCGGGCCCGCTTCCCTACTGGCTGGGTGCAGCCCTGATCAATGCCCTGCCCTTCTTGCCAGCCGACTACGCGGTTCGAATGGGTTTCGCCCTGCTGCTGGGACTGACACTGGTGAGCACCTGGTACGCGGTCTATCACCTGGCGCGCCAACCCTCGGCACAACCTGTGGCTTTTGCGTTCGGTGGCGAAGCCAGTCCAACCGACTATGCCCGCGCACTTGCCGATGCCGGCTTGCTCGCTCTGATTGCCTGCCTGGGTCTGGCCCAGATGTCCCACGAGGCGACACCCGATCTGGCCCGCCTGTGCGCCACCAGCGGGCTCATGCTGGCGGCAGCGCGCATGGCCCACCACGACGACCGTTACCCCTGGCGCAGCCTCGGACTGTGGATGGTGGCTCTCACGGCGCTGGCCTTCAGCGGCGCGCCATGGGTTGCCATGGCCCAGTCCACTGGACTGCTGGTGGCGGTGAGTCTGGCCCGTTACCGGGCGCGCGGCAGCCAGCACAGCAACCTGACCTGGGCTGCGCTGGCGGTGGCAGCCGTGCTGGCTGCTGTGTTCTTCTGGGCCGATATCCGCTGGCCAACGCTCCATCTGCCGACGGAGCTGGACGGATGGCGCCGATGGAGTCGCTTGCTGGTCTGGTTCACCTGGCCTGCCTGGCCCCTGGCGCTGTGGACACTCTGGGGATGGCGCCGGCAATGGTTCAGTCCACACGTGGGGATTCCGCTGTGGTGCGCCCTGGTCAGCGTGATCAACAGTGGCCTCAACCCGGACTTTGACCGTGCCCTGTTCCTCGCGCTGCCGGCTCTGGCCGCGTTGGCCGCGTTCGCCCTGCCCACCCTTCGCCGTAGCGTGTCGGCCTTGATCGACTGGTTCACGCTGATCTTTTTCACCGTGTGCTCTTTGGCTATCTGGGTCATCTGGCTGTCGATGCAAACCGGTTTTCCAGCCAAACCGGCGGCCAATGTGGCCCGCCTGGCCCCCGGCTTCGCCCCCTCTTTCTCCTGGCTGCTCTTTGCAGCGGGCCTGCTGGCCACGGTCGCCTGGGTCTGGCTCGTGCACTGGCGGGTCGGGCGCAACCGCGCTGCGATCTGGAAAAGCCTGGTGCTGCCCGCCGCCGGGGCAACCCTTTGCTGGGTGCTGCTCATGACCTTGTGGCTGCCGCTGCTGGACTTCGCACGCAGCTATGGACCGCTTTCGCGCGGCATCGCGCGGGTGGTTCCCGCCCAGGGCTGCGTCCTGATCGACGGGTTGTCGCAGGCCCAGATCGCAGCCTTGCGCTATCAGGGGGGGCTGCATTTGCGTCGCCTCGGAGATGAAAGTGAGACCCAAAGCGCTTGCCGCTCCATGGTTGTGGCTCCTGACAGCCAGCCCACGCTCGATCAACGCGTCAACCTCACCCACTGGGCCTACAAGGCCAGCGCAAGCCGCCTGAATGACAGCAAGGAACGCCTGTTGATCTATTTGCGTGTTTCGGACTGAAGCAGCGCTATGGCGTCCACCAGAGCCCTTTCGGCCAAATGGGGAGGGCGTCGCAATTCAGGCGACCGCAGCGGCCCGCACGCGCACCGGCGGCAAAGCGATGACAAATGTGGATCCGTGCCCAACCTCGCTTTGAATGTCGAGTTGACCACCGTGCCGCTGCACCACATGTTTCACAATGGCCAGCCCCAGCCCTGTCCCTCCGGTTTCCCGCGAGCGGCTGCGGTCTACGCGGTAGAACCGCTCTGTCAGGCGCGGCAGGTGTTCCGCGGCAATGCCGTGACCCCGGTCCGATACATAAAACTCAGCCCACCCGTCGGTCTCGCGCATGCGCCAACCCACCGTGATCGTACCCCCGCCAGGGGTATAGCGCACCGCATTGCTGAGCAAGTTGGACATCGCGCTCAAGAACTCGGTCTTGGCGCCTGATACTTTGAGCGACTGGCCAAACTCCACGACAATTTCATGCGCGGGCTCAGCGATCGTGGCGCTCAGGCCCCTTGCTTCCTGAACCACATGATTGAGCAACTCATCTGCCTCAACCCAGTCGCCCTGCCCCGGAGACGGGCTGCCCTCGAGGCGTGAAAGAGTCAGGAGGTCGCTCACCAGGGTCTGCATGCGCTGAGCCTGCTGACTCATCAACCCGAGGTAGCGGACCCGTTCTTCTTCGTCAAGGGGCAGGCTCTGCATGGTTTCTACGAAGCCGCTGAGCACCGTCAAGGGCGTGCGGATTTCATGCGAAACATTGGCTACAAAGTCGCGACGCATGGTTTCGGCAAGCTGTACGGCGGTGACATCCCGTGAGATCATCAGCTTGCGTTTCTTGCCATAAGGGTGAACCTGCAACGATATCTTAGAGGGCTGCGAGGGCCTCGGTCCCGGGCCATCGATCTGGATCTCATGCCCGAAATTGCCGACGTCCATATACGACACGAACGCGGGTGCTCGCACCAGATTGCGCACGTATTGCCCCAGGTCCTGCTGGGGATCGAACCCCAGATGCGAAGCCGCCGTCAGGTTGGACCATTCGATGCGACCGCTGGAATCCAGCAACGCGACACCATTGGGTGAAGCCTGGATGGCGGCCAGGAAGTCTTCGAGCCGGGCATCGCTGTTGCTGGCTTTCTTCTCCAGCTTCTTCATCAGCTTGCGGCTGCGCTCCAGTACCTCCCCCCACATGCCAGACAGCGCCGGGGCCCGGGACACTTCGCCCCTGGCGAGCCAGGCCAGCACGCGCCTGGCGCGCAGACCATCAAAGGCCGACCAGACGAATGCGCCGACGAGAGCACCTGCGAAGGTCCAGCTCGCAGAGTCGTGCGACCACCCCCAAACCGCTCCCAGCACGACCAGAAGCAGCAACTCGACGGCACGACGGATCATGCGGCCGAAATGGATGGGCCTTGCGCCGTACGCCCAGTGGTGTTGATTGCGGTCAGCCGGTAACCCGCCCCACGCACGGTCTCCACCATGCTGGCGGCATCACCCAGCGATTCCCTCAAACGTTTGACATGCACGTCCACAGTGCGCTCCTCGATAAAGACATGATCCCCCCAGATCTTGTCGAGCAGCGTACCACGGGTGTGAACCCGCTCGGCGTGCTTCATGAGGTAGTGCAACAGCTTGAACTCCGTGGGGCCCAGCTTGAGCTCCTGTCCCTGGAATGTTGTGCGGTAAGTACCAGCGTCCAGGGACAGTTCACCCACCTGCACGGAATCGTTGATGATTTCAGGTGCCCTGCGGCGCAAGACGGCACGGATGCGCGCAAGCAGCTCCTGGGTCGAAAAAGGCTTGGTGATGTAGTCGTCTGCGCCTGCGTCCAGACCCTGCACCTTGTCGGCTTCATCGCCTCGGGCCGTGAGCATCAGGATGGGCACCGTTTTCGTACGCTCATGCTTGCGCCATCCCCGGGCCAGGTTTGCTCCGCTCTCACCCGGCAGCATCCAGTCGAGCAGGATCACATCGGGCAACACGGCATCGACTTCCCTCTGCGCGGCCTGGCCATCAAACGCCACCGTCGGCGCGAACCCGTTGTGACGAAGGTTCACCGCGATGAGCTCTGCAATGGCCGGCTCGTCTTCCACCACCAATACACGGGGCAGTTTTTTCATTTCGTCATGACCTTTCTAGCGGCAGGCGCTCGGCAAACCCAGCCCATGCCTCATTGCACATGCTCGTGCCAACAGGGGCCCTGTCATCTGACCACCGATTCCACCTGTTCCACCGAGGTGTGCCGGACGTCTTCGCCCTTGACCACAAAGATGATTTGCTCGGCGATATTTTTTGCGTGGTCACCCACGCGCTCGAGGGACTTGGCGAGGAACAGAAGGTCCAGACCGGGGGATATTGTGCGTGGATCTTCCATCATGTAGGTGATCAGTTTGCGCAGGAAGCCGTCATATTCCGAGTCGACCTCGTCGTCTTGCTTGATGATGGCCAGCGCTACATTCGTGTCCAGCCGGGCAAAAGAGTCCAGGGTTTTTCGCAGCATGCCGGCGGCCAGGTCTGCGGCCAGGCGCAGTTCTGAGACCGGCAGGGAGCGTGGGGATCCGCTTTCGATAATGGATTTGACCATACGCGCCATGCGCGCGACCTCGTCCCCCGCGCGCTCCAGATTCTGGGTCGTGCGAGAGATCGCCACCAGGAAGCGCAGATCACGCGCGGTGGGCTGACGGCGGCCAATGGTGGAGATGATTTCGTGATCGATGTTCAACTCCATCTGGTTGATGCGTTGTTCGGTCTCGAGGACCTGCTCGGCGGTCTCCAGGCTCATGTGGATCAAGGCGTAGACCGCTTGGTGCAGCTGAGACTCGACCAGCCCCCCCATTTCAAGTACGTTGGTGGAGATGGAGTTCAGCTCGGTGTCAAACTGACTGGAAATGTGTTTATCGCCCATGAGGTTTTCCCTGTTTGGCTTGTGGTTGTCGTACTGCGCGCACAAAACCGTGTTGCTTGAATCGAAATGGGTGTCCGGGTCAGCCGAACCGGCCTGTGATGTAGTCTTCGGTCGCGGTTTGGGTGGGTTTGAAGAAGATCTGCTCGGTCGAGCCGAATTCGATCAGCTCCCCCAGGTACATGTAGGCGGTGTAATCGCTGCACCGTGCGGCTTGCTGCATGTTGTGCGTCACGATGGCAATGGTGTAATCCTGCTTGAGTTCGTGCACCAGTTCTTCGACTTTACCTGTGGAGATCGGGTCGAGTGCAGAAGTGGGCTCGTCGAGCAGCAGCACAGAGGGCTTCACCGCCACGCTGCGTGCGATACACAGGCGTTGCTGCTGACCACCGGAGAGCGACAGGCCACTCTGGTGGAGCTTGTCTTTCACTTCACCCCAGAGGGCGGCCTTGGACAGCGCCCACTCCACGCGGTCGTCCATTTCGCTGTCGCTGAGGCTTTCATACAGCTTCACACCGAAAGCGATGTTGTCGTAGATAGACATGGGAAAGGGTGTGGGCTTCTGGAACACCATGCCGATGCGGGCGCGCAAGAGGTTGATGTCCTGCTTTTCGTCCAGAATGTTCTGGCCATAGAAGTTGATCTGGCCTTCAGCGCGCTGACCAGGGTACAAGCTGTACATGCGGTTCAACGTGCGCAACAGGGTGGACTTTCCACAACCCGATGGGCCGATGAAGGCCGTGACCTTGCGCTCTTCAATATCCAGGTTCACATTCTTGAGACCCTGGAACTGGCCATAGAAAAAGTTGAGGTCACGCAGCTCCAGGGCGTTGCGGGTCTTGGTTGCAGTAGCGGTAGCGGTTGCGGTTGCGTTCATGGTTCGTTTCTCTTGTATGGGGGGGGCGCTTGTATGGGGGCGCAGCAGCGGATCAGGCGTGCTTTTTCTCGCGCAGGAAAACGCGGGCGATGACGTTGAGGAGCAACACGGCCAAGGTGATCAGCAAGGCGCCGGCCCAGGCCAGGCGGATCCAGTTGTCGTATGGACTCATGGCGAACTGGAAAATCACCACAGGCAGGTTGGCCATGGGCTTGCTCATGTCGGTGCTGAAGAACTGGTTGTTGAGCGCCGTGAACAGCAGCGGAGCGGTTTCTCCACTGATGCGGGCCACGGCCAGCAGCAAACCGGTCATCACGCCACTGCGGGCCGCCCGCAGCGTGACCAGGGTGGCCACCTTCCAGCGAGGCGCCCCCAAGGCAAATGCCGCTTCACGCAGGCTGCCGGGCACCAGACGCAACATGTTTTCCGTGGTGCGCACCACCACAGGTACAGCGATCAAGGAAAGGGCCAGTGAACCCGCCCAACCCGAGAAGGTGCCCACGGTGGCCACGGCGATCGCATAAACGAACAGGCCCAACACGATGGAAGGTGCCGACAACATGATGTCGGTGACAAAACGGGTCAGCTCGGCAGTCTTGCTCTGGTCCCCGTATTCGGCGAGGTACACGCCGGCGAACACGCCTATGGGGGTGGACACCAGAACCGAGAAGCCAACCATCAGCAAGCTGCCGACAATCGCATTGGCCAGTCCACCGCCTTCGGTGCCAGGTGCCGGGGTCGACTGGGTGAACATGTTCAGGTCAAACGCGGCAAAACCTTTGCTGAAGAGCACAATCAGAATCCACATCAGCACGACAAGACCCAGCGCCATGGAGCCCATCGACAGGGTCAGCCCCACTGTGTTGGAGTAACGACGCCGACGGTAGAGAGATTGGTTTATTTCCATGGTATTTTCCTTTCGAAACAATCTCAGAAACCTTTGGCCCGCTCAGCCCGCACCAGCATCCATTTCGCCAGTCCGAGAACGATGAAGGTGATGACGAACAACAGGAAGCCGAGCGCAAACAAGGCCGAGATATGAAAGTCTGCGGCTTCCCCGAACTCGTTGGCCAGCGTTGACGCAATGGATGTACCGGGTGAAAACAGCGAGGTGGGCATGCGGTTGGCGTTACCGATCACAAAGGTGACGGCCATCGTTTCGCCCAGGGCCCGCCCCAGGCCGAGCATGACGCCTCCGACCACACCCTTCTGGGTGTAAGGAAGAACCACCTTGCGTACCACTTCCCAGGTTGTGCACCCCAGTCCATAGGCCGATTCGCGCAGGATCGGCGGCACGATCTCAAACACATCGCGCATCACGGCTGCAACAAAAGGCAACACCATGAACGCCAGGACCATGCCAGCGGCCAGGATGCCAAATCCGTTGGTGCTGCCTCCAAACAGGAAACCCACCAGCGGCATGCCGCCCAGCACATTCTGCAGGGGTTGCTGCACATAGTCGGCAAATAGCGGCGCAAACACAAACAGACCGAACATGCCGTAGATGATGGATGGCACAGCGGCCAGCAACTCGATCGCAGTCCCCAGAGGCCGCCGCAACCAGGTCGGGCAGGTTTCGGTCAGGAAAAGGGCAATGCCGAATGCCAGTGGCACCGCAATCAGCAACGCGATGGTGGCGCTCGCCAGCGTGCCCACAATGGCAATGGCTGCACCGAATTCTTCGTTGATGATGTCCCATTCAACGTACCAGATGAACTTCATTCCAAACTTCTGGAATGCAGGCCATGCATTGATGAACAGGGAAACAATGATGCCCAGGAGGGCGACCAGCACCAGCAGCGAAAAGCCCTGGGTGACGCGGTGAAAGAATACGTCCTGAAGTCGCTGCCGCTTGGCGATCGACATCATGTTGGGACTGCCTGCCTCATGGGGCACGCTCGAAGCACTCATGGTTGTTCCCACGCTCATGTTGACTCCCGTCAGGGTTCTCGGAACCCAACAAAAGGACATCCGCCGACCAGGCTGTGCCCGCCGGCGGATGCACCTGGATCGCCTGATTTATTTGGCGATTTGTGGCCACACCTTGTCGCGGATCTGGCTGGTCAGTGCGTCGGGCAATGCAACGTAGTCCAGATCGGCTGCCATTTGTTTGCCGCTCTTGAACGCCCAGTCGAAGAACTTGAGCGCTTCGGCCGAAGCAGCCTTGTCTTCGGGCTGCTTGTACATCAGGATGAACGAAGCCGTGCTGACGGGCCAGCTGTCAGCGCCTTTGGCGTTCACCATGGAGATGCCCATGCCCGGAACGCTGAACCAGTCGGCGCCAGCAGCGGCTGCAGCGAAAGCCTTGTCATCGGGGCTCACGTACTTGCCGTCGGCGTTCTGCAGCTGCATGAAGTTCATGTTGTTCTTCTTCACGTAGGCGTATTCCACATAGCCCAGCGCGCCCTTGACGCGGTTCACGTTGGCTGCAACGCCTTCGTTGCCCTTGCCACCGACGGAGGATGCTGCAGGCCACTTGACGGCGGCGCCCTTGCCCACTTTGTCAGCCCACTCCTTGCTGACAGCAGACAGGTAGTCGGTCCAGTTGAAGGTCGTGCCCGAACCGTCAGCGCGGTGAATCACCGTGATGGACTCGTCGGGCAATTTTTTGCCGGGGTTCAGCGCAACCAGTTTGGCATCGTTCCACTTGGTGATATTGCCCAGGAACATGTCGGCCAGCACGGGGCCCGTCACCTTGAGCTCACCCGGCTTGAAACCTTCCAGGTTCAACACGGGAACCGTTCCACCGATGATGGCGGGGAACTGGATCATGCCGTCTTTGTCGAGGTCCTCGCCCTTGACGGGTGCATCGGAGGCGCCAAAGGTCACGGTCTTGGCGCGGATCTGCTTCAGGCCACCCGACGAACCAATGGACTGATAGTTCAGGCCGGTGCCGGTCTCTTTTTTGTACGCTTCTGCCCACTTGGCATAGATCGGGAACGGAAAGGTTGCGCCAGCGCCGGTGATGTCGGCCGCGAACGCCGGAGACATGGCCATGGTGGCCAGAGCAGCAGCAGCCACGGTCTTGAGTAGGTTACGTTTGGTGTTCATGGAAATCCTCGTAGTTGGTAGGAAAAGATCAACAACGAGGACTCTATGGGGCTTGTGTGACAAGCTTGTGACAGTCACAAAACCATGAAATCACCCCACGACCCGAAAACCCGGGTGTCCGCCGGGCCTGCCTAAAGCGACTTTGCGCGTTCCGAAGTCGGTGTGGTATCGATCCACGATCCCATCGCCTCGACGTCTTCCGCAAACATCTGGCCTTTTTCTGCGAGCAGCAGGCGTCTGTCACGCCCCGTCAACAACGTGATGGGCAAGCCTTTGGGCTTGGGAAAGCTGCGGCGCCACTCCGGGCTCGCCCAGGCCGCCGGGAAGGTGTAGCCTTTTTGGGCGAGATAAGCGGCCGCCTGCTCAGGTTTGCGGTCGATGGACAAAGCCAGCATCTGCAAACCTTTGGAACGATGCTGCTGCCACAGTTTCTCCATGCTGGGGCTTTGCAAAGCGCAAAACGGACATGTGCTCGACCACCAGTACACCAGCAGGTATCTCCCCTCGCTCTGGCCGGGTTCGTACAAGGATTTGTCCAGCAAGGCGATCGCGGGCACCTGCAGCAGACTCCCCAGTGTCGGCATCGGTGGCGCTTGTGCCTCCTCGGCGGCGGCCGATACGGGCTGAGCCACCACCTGGCCGGTCCAGGCCAGCGCAGCAGCGCCTGCACCGCACTGCAACAGGCGGCGGCGCGACATTGGGGGCTCCAGTGGAGCAGCAGGGAAGGAAGCCGGGTGATTCAATGGATACCTCCGAGAGTATGAAGATGGCCTGCAAAGTGTGCCACCGAGTGCCCGCAGGAACGCTGCAAAACACACGGTTTGGACGGGTCTTGTTGGACATGCGTCACAATCGCTGCCTAAGCCACGGCGAGGTTTTCAGAACTTGTGCCTTTTTTCTCGTGCGTCCGGGCCGGGTTGATGAGGTGTGCCGCAGCGTCTTGCGGGTGCTCTCGGGCGGCCGGACCAACCAGCCGGTCCACCGCCGACCCGGACCATCCGTGCACCGGCAGGCCCAGGCAACCAGGTTTTGAACACCCTCCCAAGGGCTCTTTGATGATTTGATGGGCATTCGGATGCCCTGTAAGCCACCCTACTTCTGCATGCAAAACGGAACCCTCCTGGCCGCTCTCGATTTAGGCTCCAACAGTTTCAGGCTGGAGATTGGACGCTTCCATTCCGGCCACATCGAGCGTGTCGAGTACATCAAGGAAACGGTCCGACAAGGCAGCGGACTTGACGAAAACAAGATCTTGAGTCAGGCGGCCATGCAGCGGGGATGGGACTGCCTCTCGCGTTTTGCCGAGAGACTGCACGGTTTCAAGAAAGCGCAAGTCCGGGCGGTTGCCACCCAGACCCTGCGCGAAGCGCGCAACCGCGACGAGTTCATGAACAAGGCGCAATCCATCCTGGGCTTTGCCATCGAAGTGGTATCCGGCCACGAAGAAGCCCGCCTCATTTACCAAGGAGTTTCGCGCCTGCTACCCCAGTCCGACGAGCGGCGACTGGTCGTGGACATTGGAGGGCGCTCCACCGAAATGATCCTGGGCCAAGGCTACGAACCGCGGCGCATGGAGTCCTACCGGCTGGGGAGTGTGGCCTGGTCAAACCGGTATTTCCCCAAAGGCCAATTCACCGCCTCTGCTTTCAAAACCGCGGAAATCGCCGCCAAAGCCGTGCTCGACGAGGCGCTGGACCTCTTTCCCCCTTCTGAATGGACCGTGGCCTACGGTTCCTCAGGTACCGTGGGCGCCGTTGCCGATGCATTGGCTGCCAACGGCTGGGCGTCGGGCGTGGTCACGCGATCGGGCCTGGACTGGCTGGTCGAGAAGTTGATCAAATTTGGACATGTTGACAACATCCGCATGGAAGGGATCAAAGAAGACCGGCGTCCCGTGATTGGCGGCGGCGCAAGTGTGTTGAGGGCCATTTTTGACCTGTTTGGCATTGAACAAATGGTGCCCACCCAGGGGGCCCTGCGTCAGGGCGCCCTCTTTGACCTCATTGACCGGGAGACCCACGGTGGTGACGTGCGTGAGCGCACCGTTCGCTGGCTTGCCGAGCGCTTCTCCATTGACGAGGGGCAAGCCCAGCGCGTGAGCGAGGTCAGTGCGGCTGTGTTTGCACAGATTGCAGCACCCGGTGAATTCAACGAGCGCTACTCGCAAAAGCTGGCCTGGGCGGCGCGGCTGCATGAAATCGGCACTCACATCTCACACGACCGCTCCTACCACCACGGTGCTTACATCCTCGACAACGTCGATGCGCCGGGCTTCTCGTTCCACGAGTTGCACCGCATGAGCCAGCTGGTTTTGGGCCAACGCGGCAAACTGCGCAAGCTTGAAGCCGCCATGAACGATGAGTTGTTTGTCAAACAGCTCATCAGCCTGCGGCTGGCTGTGCTGCTGTGTCACGCACGCCAATTGCCTGAGCACCAGTCGGTGAAGCTGGCCTTTCGAGGTGGCGCGTTCAAACTCACGACCAACCCTGGGTGGGCCAAGCGCTACCCGCAGTCGGCCTGGCTGCTGGGCGAAGAGGTCCAGGCCTGGCAAAAGACCGCATGGAAGTTCAGCGCAGACTTGCGCTGAGGCCCCGAACGGGGGTGGACCTGGTACCGGTGAACACTAAATGCCCTTGATCCTGATCGCAGAAGACGACCATGGTACTTCTCGCCTTGCGGCGACAGCCTTGCGAAACCAGGGCCATGAAGTGATCACCGCGCCCGACGGCCCGAGCGCGTGGCGGCTGATTGAAGTGCGGTCCCCCGCCTTGATTGTGAGCGACATCAACATGCCTGGCATGAATGGCCTTGAGCTCCTGAGTCGCCTGAGAGCCCATCCGCGCCTGGGCCTGACACCGCTGATCCTGTTGACTTCCCTGCAGGAGCGCAAGGACATGCGGCAAGGCATGTCCTTGGGAGCGAACGATTACCTCACCAAACCCCTGCGGCCCAAGGAGCTGATCGAGGCCGTCAATGCCCAGGTCGACCAGCAGCGCCGACGTGAAAGCATGCAGTCCAGCGAGGTTAAAGGTGCGCTGGCTCAGGCTCTTGAGCAACAGGCGTGGGACCTTCATGAACAGTACGAGGAGCGACTGGCCCGCGAACTCAGCGAGCAATGGCCTCAGGGTACCCCCGGAGAGGACTCGGCCCACCTCGAAAAGGCCACAGTCCTGTGGGCCGACATCCGCCACTACCAGGCGTGGCTGGAGGCTCTGGCGCCCCACGAACTCAGCAGCGTGCTCAAACGGTTCTACGAAAACAGCGGAGACATCGTCCATCTTTTTGGCGCTACGGCGCTCTATTTCACGAGCGAGGGACTGGTCGCTGTTTATGCCGATCCGGTCGGTGGCACGAACAGCGCCCACCACAGTTTGCGCGCCCTGAAGGCCGCACAAGGGCTGCAAAGATCCTGCGCGGCGATGAATGGGTACATTGAAGGTTTTTTGCGAGGGAAACAGCTGCCCCCCTTCGATGTCGCCGTTGCGCTCCACCAGGGCCCTGTGGCCCTGACACGTCTGGAGGGGTTGTTGGGTGGGGCGGCGCAGTTCATTCCCGTGGGAGAAACCGTGGCACAGGCACGGACGATCCGGCAAATGGCGCCCAGAGTCGCAGGCGCCATCACGGTGTCCGAGTCGGTCATGCGGGCACTCGCCGGCGCAGTGAAAATTCTCGGACGTTATGCCGTTCCCTGGGATGCCGACCGTGCCCCGCTGGAAGTTTGTGCGGTTCAGGCCCTGCCACAGATTGTGAGCGCCCCCTCAAAAACACGACGATGAGCAGCACTTCCCTCCGACGCCGCGCGTCTCTTGGGCCAACGCTGGTGATGGCCATGGTGCTCGCCGCCCTGGCGCCTGCGCTGATCGCTTCCTACCTGCTGTCGGACAACAGCTACAAGTCCATTGAAACGCTGGCAGAAAACGCCATGAGTCAAGCGGCGCACCGTGTCGACGTCGGTGCGTTGGCGCATCTTGGTGAATCCCATACCGTGGTCAATGCGCTCGTTCCTCCGTTCAATGCCACAGGCACCGAGGCCGAGCGAACCCGCAGGTGGTTCAAGGACAAAGCGTCGTTTGAGACCATGGCCTATGCGCTGACCCAGCAATCCGCGAACGTGCCTTACCTATATATTGGCTCCGCAGACGGCAGCTTCTTCGGCGTGGAGCGTGAGGAGCAAGGCTTTGTGGTCAGACAAATCAAACCCGGAGACCCGGGACGCACCCATCACCTTATCAGCGCGCCTGGTGATCGCAGCCAGTTGGTCAAAACCGAAACCACGGTCTACGACCCTCGCAAACGCCCGTGGTACCAGCTCGCAGCCAGCACAGGCAAACGGGTGTTCACCGATGTCTACCGGTCTGCTGTCAAGAACCAGTACGACCTCACGTTGGCACAGCCGATATATGAAGACGACGGAAAAACCCTGATGGGCGTCATGGCCGTTGACATGAGTCTGGCCCGCCTGACCGACCTGATTCGCAGCACGCGCATCAGCGAAAACGCAGTGACCTACCTCGTGGATGGACAGGGGCGCTTGGTCGCCTCCTCCGTGGACGAGGATCTCAGCGTGATGGTTCAACAAAGATCCCAACGAATCACACCCATGCAGAGCATTGAGCCCCTGGTCCGGGACTCTTACGCACAATTGAGTGCCCGCCGAAGCAAGGTCGCACCGGATGCGGGCGGCATGATCCAGCTCAAAGGCCAGGACGATTGGTGGCAACGCCTGGGACTGGGCGATACGAACCGCCTGATGGCCCTGCAGCGGCCTTTTGGCAGCAAATACCAACTGGACTGGCAATTGATCGTGGTAGCGCCCGAACACGACTTCACCCAGCACGTGATCAGTGCCCGGCAATGGGCCCTGGTCAGCATTGCGGCTTTGATCGGCTTGAGCGCGCTCATCGCCTACGGGGTCGCGCGCGGCCTCTCACGCCAATTCCGGCAACTCAATGCGTCGGCCCTTGCGGTCGGGGCCGGCGAACTGCCCGACGTGCAGCA
Organism: Hydrogenophaga sp.; assembly: GCA_041584075.1. Lineage (GTDB taxonomy): Bacteria > Pseudomonadota > Gammaproteobacteria > Burkholderiales > Burkholderiaceae_C > Hydrogenophaga. Next base: position 9,360 of record JBFHEQ010000003.1, on the reverse strand, counting down.
TGGTGCCCCCTTCAAGGAGGTCTACACACTGTCTCAGGTGATGCATGACAGCGCCGCCAAGCTTCGCCTGTCCAATGCCGAGATCGAACGAAAGAACTTTGCGCTTCAGGAAGCAGCCCAACTGCTCGAAGCCCGTGTGCGTTTGCGGACCGCTGAACTGGCCTCTTCCCGCGAGGAGGCCCTGGCCGCCGTCAGAGCCAAGGCCGGTTTTCTCGCCGTGATGAGTCATGAGATTCGCACACCGCTGCACGGTGTGGTGGGCATGAGCGAACTGCTGAGCGAATCGCACCTGGACCCTACCCAGCAAGAGCTGCTGGGCGTGTTGAAAGTATCCAGCGACCAACTGCTGGCCGTGGTCGACGACATACTGGACTTCTCCAAGATCGAATCCGGTCACTTGCAGCTGGAGGAAGAGGCGCTGAACGTTCGCACCACGCTGGGCGCTGCGGTCGACATCATGCGGGCCATGGCACAGGAAAAGGGCCTGCACCTGTCCTTGCAGGTGGCGCCCGATGTGCCACAGGCGATCAAAGGGGATGCGGTTCGCCTGCGTCAGATCCTGCTCAATCTGCTGTCAAACGCGATCAAGTTCACCAACCAGGGCGAAGTGGCCCTTCGCGTCTGGCAAGCCACGTCTGAAGAACAGCACACCCTTTGGTTCAGCGTGGCCGACAGCGGCATCGGCATATCGCAGCAAATGCTGCCTGAGCTGTTCAAGCCCTTTGCGCAAGGGGACACAGCAACGGCCCGAGTCTATGGGGGAACCGGTCTCGGCCTGATGATCTGTAAACACCTCGTTGAGTTGATGGGCGGCCAGATCAGCGTTGAAAGTGCACCAGGTACGGGGTCCACGTTCCGGTTCTGCATTCGCTGCCAAGCGGTGGCCGCATCGAGCGTGGCACCCGCTGCAGAACATGGGCTGCCGCACGAATCCCACGTGCAACGCGTTCTTGTCGTGGACGACAACCCGGTGAACCTCAAAGTGGCTTCGGCCATGCTGGTCCGCCTGGGCTACCCCCATGAAATGGTCACCACGGGTGAAATGGCTCTCAAGGCCATCGCGGAGTCATATCGAATCAACAGCCCGTTTTCGATCGTGCTGCTGGACAGCCACATGCCGGTCATGGACGGACAGATGACCGCCGAGGCAATCAAGGCACATTGGGGCGGGCAAGCGCCCGTCATGATCGGCATTTCCGCCTCGACGCTGGGGGAAGACCGGGAACGCTGTCTCGCAGCGGGCATGTCCGACTACCTACCCAAGCCACTGGAGCTCAAACGCCTTGCCGACACGCTGAACCACTGGTGTCAACCGCGTGCGAGCCATGACAGCGTCCCTGACACCCAGCCCTCGTGCAACCCGGACCCGCGCTGGATCGATCCTGAAAGATGGCAGGAGCTCGGCGAATGCGACGATGCCGCCCACAGCTTGCGCAAAGACATGGTGCAGGACTTCCTGAGCAGTCTGCCTCAGCGCCTGGCGGCGATCGAGAATGCCTGCCATGCACGCGACCGGACGGGTCTCCACAGTTCTGCACATGCCCTCAAGGGATCGGCCGACAACCTTGGCGCTCAAGACCTTGCCTTGAGCTGCGCGGCGTTGGAGCGCGACACGCCGGAAGACAGCACTTTGCCGGCTCACATGCAAGCGTTGCACGAAGCCGTCCAAGGGACACGACAGGCGCTGGCAGACTATCTCGGCAACTGAAAACAGCTGAGCCGGTGCCCCCACCCGGAAGCCATGGCGCAGAGCAGCCCTGCTTACTCGAATCTGCAACGGGCCAGCCCTGGTGAGAAAGGCCGCCCAGAGGCTACGCCGATGAATCCTCGCAGACGCACGCGCCCCGGCCTGGGATGGTCTGCGAGGTGCAAACCACAAACCTGGCTCGGCTATGGCGCGGATTTGCTACGCGGCAGAACGCCCAAAGCGGGGGATGCAGGCGTGGCGCAGGCATAGTTCAGCGAGGCCTTAAATCAGCTCTGGCGTCTGAACGGTGACGACCACCGTCTGGGTCGCGCCGTGCCGTTCCCGGAAACGCAGCCACCAGACCGCCCCTTTTTTGATCGCACAGTCCTCTTCCGACAAGCCGAGCAGCCGGGCGACCACACGCCCCAGCGTCGGCTGGTGGCCCACCACCACCACCGGTGCTTTGCTGGATGGCCACTGCACCAATTCCAGCAAGGCCAGTGGGTCACCGTCAGGCACCAGCACTTCACTGACCTTGAATTTCCGATCCAGCGCCTGCGCCGTCTGTTCGGCCCTCAGTGCTGGGCTGGTCCAGACGCGCGCACCACTGGGCAGCTGGCGATCCAGCCAGGCCGCCATACGGGCCGCCTGTTTCTCCCCTTTCGGCGTCAACCGCCGGGCAAGATCGACCGCATCGCCTGGCACACCTGCGATCAGGTCCGGGTGTTCGACCGCTTCAGCGTGGCGCCAAAGAATCAGATCCATGTTTGCTCATCCTTTGCTGCCATGACGCGCCATGAGCACCGCTTGCGCCGACACCAGGTTGTTGCGTGCCTTGCCCGTGAGCTTTGCACTTGCAGCCACGTAGTTGCCGTCGGCCTGCAGCAGCCACGCATCGCGCGTGTCCTGCATGCTCGCGGTGAGGCATTCTTCAATCAGCCGGTGTCGCATCGCGACATCCGTCACCGGCCAGGCCAGCTCCACGCGCCTGAGCATGTTGCGGTTCATCCAGTCGGCACTGGACAGCCACAACTCCTCCACCCCATCAACTTCAAAATAGAAAACGCGGGAGTGCTCCAGCATGCGCCCGATGATGGAACGCACCCGCACATTGTCGGTCACGCCGGTCAAGCCGGCTGGCAGAATGCAGGCACCCCGCACGATCAGATCGATCTTGACACCTTGCTGAGAAGCGTGGGCCAGACCCCGACACAAAGCTTCATCGGTCAAGGCGTTCATCTTCAACACGATGCGAGCGGCCTTGCCCGCCTTGGCAGCCGTTCCCGCAGCCTCCACCTTCTCCAGCATGGACTTGTGCAGCTGAAACGGCGCCAGCAACACCTTGTTGAGCCTGGGCAAGCGGTTTTGGCTGGCCAGATGCAAGAACACCTGCTCCAGATCGGCTGTGAGGGCATCATCAGCCGTCAGGTAGCTGATGTCGGTGTACAGCTTGGCGGTTCCGGGGTTGTAGTTGCCCGTGGAGAGGTGGGCGTATCGCTGCAAATGGCGCCCCTCCCGCCGCGTGATCAGCAGCATCTTGGCATGGGTTTTCAGACCCACCACGCCATAGACCACCTGTGCCCCAACCGACTCCAGCCGTTCCGCGTAGCTGATGTTGGCCTCTTCGTCAAAACGGGCTTTGAGTTCGACGACAGCGGTCACCTCTTTGCCACGCCGCACGCCCTCGCGCAGCAGTTCCATGAGCTGGGACTTGGCCCCGGTGCGGTAAATGGTCTGTTTGATGGCGAGGACATTGGGGTCCTCCACCGCCTCCCGCAAAAAAGCCAGCACCGCGTCAAAACTCTCGTAAGGCTGATGAATCAGCACATCGCCCTGCTTGAGCCGTTCAAAATACGACTGCCCCGGGACCAACTGCGCCGGCCAGCCCGCGTTGTAGCGCTCAAACCGGAGATTGGGCGCGTCCACCTGGTCGATCAGTTGGTTCAGGCGGACCAGGTTCACGGGCCCGGGGACGCGGTACAAGGCGCCATCGGGCAGGTTGAACTGGCGTTGAAGGAACTGCGACAGGTACTCCGAACAGCCCGCCGATACCTCCAGGCGCAAGGCTTCGCCATAGTGGCGTTGCTGCAAGCCCTTGCGCAGCGCAGTGCGCAGGTTTTTCACCTCTTCCTCGTCCACGGCAAGGTCGGAGTGCCGGGTAACCCGGAACTGGGAGAATTCCGTGACCTGACGGCCAGGAAACAGGTCCGCCAGGTGTGAGCGGATCAGGCTGGAAATGGAGACAAAGTGGGCCTGCTTGGACCCTCTGGCAGCGGGCAGACGAAGAAACCGCGGGAAAATGCGGGGCACCTTCACAATCGCGATCTCGTTCTCCCTCCCAAACGCATCCTTGCCTGTCAGGCGGACGATGAAATTCAGCGATTTGTTGGCCACCTGAGGGAAGGGATGGGCAGGGTCGAGTCCGACAGGCATGAGCAGAGGCTGCACCTCCTGCTGGAAATACTCTTTGACCCACCGCCTCTGGCGCTGGTTGCGCTCCCCGTGCGCCACCAGTTTGATGCCTTTTTTCTCCAGCAAAGGCAGCAACTCGTCGTTGTAAATGGCGTACTGGGCGGACACCAGTTCATGAATTTTGGTGGACACCGCACTGTAGGTCTGGGCTGTGTACTGGCCACGCTGTTCGTTGATCTTGTACGCACTGAGCTGAGGCGCCATGCGGACTTCGAAAAACTCGTCCAGGTTGCTCGACACGATGCCAAGGTAGCGCAGGCGCTCCAGCAGGGGCACATCGCTGCGGCGAGCCCAGTCCATTACCCGTTCGTTGAACGCAAGAATGCTGTGATCTCGGTCGAGAAAGGACAAACGCAGCGAAGACAGGCTCTGATTCATGAGCAGGGAGGTTATCAGGGGATGGGGCAGGCGCCGCTTGGCCCCAAGGGGACCCCACGCCCTCCTTTTTTGACCATTATTCAACAGTCTCGTGACGTTCTTGTGACAAACCTGTCAGAAGTGCGGTGGCCGATTGTCTGGAACCGCCGGTCAACGGGACCAGGTGATTGACAAAAAGAGAGGCGGTTTGTGTCCAGCTGAACGACAGTGCGCGCCGCCGGGCCGCGCGTCGAGGCACGCGCAAGGCGGCGCGCCAAGCTTCGAACAGATCCTCGCGCAGGGCCCCTCCTTCCCCCGCGCCCTCACCGACCAGTTCCCGTGGACCATCCACCGGATACGCTGCCACGGGCACACCGCAAGCCATGGCCTCCAACATCACCAGTCCGAAGGTTTCGCTGCGGGAAGGAAACACCAGCACATCCGCCGTTGCATACACCCGCGCGAGCTCATGGCGCGGCAATACACCGAGCCAGTGCGCATTGGGATACCGGGCTCTCAGGCCGTCCTCCAGCGGCCCGCCGCCACACACCAGCTTGCTGCCAGGCACATCCATGGCCAGGAAGTCTTCAATGCGCTTCTCCGCTGCAATGCGTCCGACGTACAGGCTGATGGGACGTGCCAGAGGCCCCAGTGAAGGCAACTCCGAGGGCACGTCGCTCAAAGCGAACAAGCGGGTGTCCACACCATGGGTCCATGGCCGCAAAGCGCGAAATCCGCGCTGAGCCAGCATGGACTGTACGCCCGCCGTCGGGACCATCAGTCCGTGACTCGCTTCGTGGAAGCGCCTCAACCAGGCATAGCCCCACGACAGGGGCAAACCTATCCTGGCGCGCAGTATCTCGGGAAACTTGGTGTGAAAGGCTGTGGTGAAGGGCCATCCTCGACGCAGGCAATGCTGGCGCGCCGCCCATCCCAGGGGGCCTTCGGTGGCGATGTGAATAGCGTCCGGGCCGGCCAGGTCCAGCATTCGGGCCATCAATTTTCCGGGTAGCAGCGCCAACGGGATCTGCGCAAATCCCGGGCAGGAGCGCGTGCGAAACTGGCCAGGCTGAATCACCTGGACCTCATGCCCCGCAAAGACCAGATGCCGAACCAGTTCGACCAGTGTCGTCACAACGCCATGGGCTTGCGGTTGCCAGGCATCGGACACCAGCACGATCTTCAAAGTAGACCGCCTTCGACAGCCTGTCGCACCCCTCCGCTCAGATCCGGACCTTGGACCAAGCTGTCCATCACTGGCCCAGGAAGTGCTTGCGATACCGTGCCGGCAACGCCTGCAGACGCATCATCATGGGCAAGTCGGCCACGTTGAAGTCAGGATCCCAGGCTGGAGGCCCCAGCACTTTCGCACCCAGGCGCAAGTAGCCCTTGATCAGGGCAGGAGGCTCGACGTGCAGGCTACAGTCCAGGCGTTCGATTGGCAGCGGCAACCGCGGACGCACATGGAATTCGATCGACGCCATGTGCTTCTCGCTCACCTGGCGCCAGATGCTGGCTGCCGCGTGCCCCCCACCCACCATGCCATGCTCCCCCATGTGTTGCATGGAGATGCTGGCACACCCGATCATGGTATCGAGATCGTTGCGCACCATGAACTCGGCCAATGCCCCCCACAGCGCCATGATCACACCTCCGTGGCGATGATCCGGATGAACACAGCTTCGACCGAGCTCCACCATGCGCTCTCGGACCATGCGCAAGCGTGTGAGGTCAAACTCGGTGTCGCTGTAGGTGCTGCCCACGCGTCGCGCCTGGGCCGGGGTAAGTACCCGGTAGGTGCCGATCACCTGCCGGCTTTGAGCATCCCTCACCAAGAGGTGCTCGCAAAAATCATCGAACAGGTCCACGTCGTGCCCGGGAACCGATGTCGACAGCGTGGCGCCCATTTCCTCTGCGAAAACCCGGTAACGCAGGCGCTGGGCCTCCCGGACTTCTTCTTGTTGGCGCGCCCACGTGACCTCGATGCCATGATCGGAATCCGCCGCCGCCGAAGCGCCGCGGCTCGGCACTTCGGACTGGACCATGGTCCTCGCCGTCTGCAAAGTCTGGAAGGCGTGCGCCCGAAGGTCGGACACCGGGCGTGTCGGGAATTCATTCATGGGCAGCTCCTGATGGACGGAGCCAGAAACCGGCTCCTGCGATCTATGTTCTGTTTTCACAGACCACAATGTGGCTATCCACCATGACGCCATCGTGGCAGTCGAATGAAAAATGCATGACACTTCAGTGATCAACACGCTCATGCTCCGGAGGCCTGCCCGTCACTACAATGAATCCAACCGTTCCCTTTTGAGATTCAGGAGCCAACCGTGCTGCATTCCCGTCAGACACTGCCCTCGATGGTCATAGCTTCTGCCGCCCTGTTGTCAGCCTGCGCCAGTTCGCCGCTATCCCGCTCCGAAGTGCTCGCAGATGCCGGTCAGGCACCTTCGGGCCAACCCATTCAGCCAGTGAAGTCGAAAGACGGCAGTTTCACGGGCGAAATGAGCGGCACGCCTGCTGCAGGCAGCAAGTTCGAACAGGTCCGCATCGGCATGCGGGCTGACGAAATCCAGAAGCTGATCGGCCCGCCCGATGAACTCTACAGCCATGACACCGGTAAACGCTGGATACCGTTCTACCTTGGCGACGATGCACGCCGCATCGTGGTCCACCACAAAGGCGAAGGCTGCCTCACGTTCACCGGTGGCAAGGTCTGGGGTGGAGGGGACCATGTGCTGATCCGCATGGACATTGATCCAGCGGGGCTCTGTTTCCAGCCCTGACGGCCACGCCGTCTTCCTGCCCATCCACCGCCTCCCGCGCCCCGTTTCCCAAGGCTCTAGGCCGGTTCCCGCGCTCGACTCTCGCATGCACGCCACGCCCTCTTCCGACAATGCGAATGTTTCTAGCCAGAACTTCAGGCTGAAGCACCACCCAGCCTTCACTCGCCCTGACCGACTCGATATACAGGTTTCCATTCAGCGCCTGCCCCTTCAAGCCCGCCCCGGCCTTGAACTCCAGTTTGAGCTGCGCGGTGCTGCAGACACACTTCGGATGCCCCCCTGGACGGACAACCAATCCGCCGATGGGCTTTGGCGCCACACCTGTGCCGAGCTGTTCATCCGCACAGCAGGCAACCCTGCATACCAAGAATTCAACTTTTCACCGTCTGGACGATGGGCGGCTTACCGCTTCTCGGCCGAACGGGAGCGGGATACGCAAGCCGAGACCAGACACCCCGCCCTGCCACCCACTATCCAGACCGTCACCACAGCCGAACGCATCTCCATCACGGTTCGCCTGCCCCTGCCGAACCTGCCGCTCGCAGACAATGCTGGCGAACTGCTGCTGGGCTTGAGCCTGGTGACTGAAAGCCAAGGCGGTGACCTGACCTATTGGGCACTGCACCACCCACGCGCAGACTGCCCCGACTTTCACCATCCGGCGGCTTGTGTGCTGCCCCTGAGGCTGCATCCCCTGCCGTTCCCATCCATTGAGAACCTGCCATGAAACTTGGAATTGAACGACTGCTGGAAGACTCGACCCTGCGAGCGCCATTGCAGGGCCAGCGCGTGGCCCTGCTCGCCCATCCGGCCTCCGTGACGCGGGACCTCACCCACACCCTCGATGCCCTGGCTTCCCTGCCCGACATCACCCTGAGCGCCGCATTGGGTCCCCAGCACGGGTTGAGGGGTGACAAACAGGACAACATGGTCGAATCCCCCGACTACATCGACCCCCGCCACGGGATCCCTGTGTTCAGCCTCTACGGAGAGGTGCGCCGCCCCACCGACGCGATGATGGACAGCTTCGATGTCCTGCTGGTTGATCTGCAGGACCTCGGGTGCCGTATTTACACCTTCATCACCACCCTGCGGTACGTGCTGGAAGCCGCAGCTCAACACGGCAAAACGGTCTGGGTGCTGGACCGCCCCAATCCGGCCGGCCGACCCGTCGAAGGCCTCACCCTCCTGGCGGGCTGGGAGAGCTTTGTGGGCGCGGGACCTATGCCCATGCGACACGGCATGACCATGGGTGAAATGGGCCACTGGTTCATTCACCAGCTCGGGCTGGATGTGAACTACCGGGTGATCACCATGGAAGGCTGGCAACCCGACCAGGCACCTGGTTACGGCTGGCCCACCGAGCGCAGCTGGATCAACCCCAGCCCCAATGCGGCCAGCCTCAGCATGGCCCGGGCGTATGCGGGCACGGTGATGCTGGAAGGCACCACCTGGTCCGAAGGGCGCGGCACCACGCGCCCGCTGGAGCTCTTTGGCGCGCCCGATCTGGACGCCGCCCGCCTGATCGCGGACATGCGCTCGTTGGCGCCTGAGTGGCTACAGGGCTGCACTTTGCGAGAATGCTTCTTTGAACCCACCTTCCACAAGCATGTGGGTCGGCTGTGTTCCGGTATTCAGATACACGTCGAAGACCCCACTCACTACCAGCACGAGCGCTTCAAACCCTGGCGGCTCCAGGCGCTTGCCTTCAAAGCGGTGCGCCTGCAAGCGCCTGGTTACCCGCTGTGGCGCGATTTCGCCTACGAATACGAGCAGGGCCGGTGGGCCATCGACCTGATCAATGGGGGGCCGTTGTTGCGAGAGTGGGTGGATGATCCGGCAGCCCAGCCGGAAGTCCTGGAGGCGGCAGCCCTGCGCGACGAACAGGCATGGGAGAAGACCCGACAGCCATTCCTGCTGTACTGACGTCGGCAGACCAACCCTGGCACCGGCCCCTGCCCGACGCTGGCGAAGTCAGGGCGCAGTCGGCAGCAGCTTTTGCATGAACAGCGCACGGCCCATGCCGGGGTCCAACTGGTACCCCTGGTAACCCAGGCG
>JBFHEQ010000002.1:0-29885 GCA_041584075.1 Hydrogenophaga sp. | reverse complement strand
GGAAAAGGGCCACCGTGCACCATGGCATGGCTGACTTCCACACCCGTGGGCCAGCCATTGACCAGCAAACGCCCGGCCTTCTCTTCCAGGACCGGGAGCAACTCGGCGGCACCCACCAGGTCGCTTTCGTCCATCAGAAGGGTGGCCGTCAGCTGCCCTTCGAGGGCAGCAGCAACACGCTTGACCTCTGCCCAGTCCTGGCAAGCCACCACCAGGGATACCGATCCGAACACCTCCTCGCGCAGACGCTCATCGCCCAGGAAATCGGCAGCGTCCGTGACAAAGACCCGGGCCTGGCATTGGCAAGGGCCGTTGGTGGCGAGGCCTTGTCCAGACGCCCGCACCTTGGCATGGGTCGCCAACGCCTCGACGCCATCGACATAGGCGGCATGGATGCCTGGTGACAGCATGGTCTGCGGTGCCAATCTGGCGGTCGCTTCCCTGGCCGTGGCCAGGAAGGTGTCGAGTGCCGGTCCACGCACACCCACCACCAGCCCCGGGTTGGTACAGAACTGACCTGCACCCATCGCCAGCGATGCAACAAAGGCTTCGGCCAGCGCTTCCCCCCGGTTCAGCAATGCGTCGGGCAACAGGAATACGGGATTGATGCTGCTCATCTCGGCGTACACCGGAATGGGCTGTGGTCGTGCCTGCGCAGCTCTCAACAAGGCCAAGCCTCCGCTGCGGGAGCCCGTGAATCCCACGGCCTTGATGCGGGGGTCAGAGACCAGCGCCTGTCCGAGCTCGTTGCCCGACCCAAACAACAGGGAAAACACGCCCTCTGGCAGCCCACACTCGGCAACCGCAGCCTGAATGGCGCGACCGACCAGCTCCGACGTACCGGGGTGGGCCGAGTGCCCTTTCACAATGACGGGGCATCCCGCAGCGAAAGCCGAAGCCGTGTCACCGCCGGCGACGCTGAAAGCCAGGGGGAAATTGCTGGCGCCGAACACGGCCACAGGGCCCATGGCGATGTTTTGCAGCCGAAGGTCAACACGCGGCAAAGGCTTGCGCTCGGGCAGCGCGGGATCCACGCGAACGTCCAGCCATTCGCCGGCGCGCACCACCGACGCAAAGAGGCGCAGTTGCCCGCAGGTTCGCCCGCGCTCGCCTTCCAGGCGGGCCCGTGGCAACCCCGTTTCCAGCAGACAGCGTTCAATCAATGCATCGCCCAGCGCTTCAATCTGGGTGGCGACGGCTTCCAGAAAGCCGGCACGAACCTCGAGCGACGTGGTGCGAAAGGCCACGGCCGCAGCTTCGGCCAGCGCACAGGCCCGGTCCACTTCTTCGCGCCCGCCCCCCTTGAACACGGGTTCGATGGAAGCGCCTGTGCTCGGGTTGAAAGCCCTGACCGGCGGGCCACTTGCATCAACGCTCTGGCGACCAATCAACATTTGTCCGGTGACTTGCATGGGTGTGTTCCTGATGAGTGAGGTATTTTTCAATGGGACTGGTCATCGCTTCGCCGGTGCATCCGCATCGGTCACTGGCAGCTGTGCGGGCTTCTTGATGGCGAGGAAGTAGACGAAGATCAGCGTGAGGACCACGAAGAACAGGCTGTCCGGGCTCGTGATGAAAGTCATGGGGTTTCCGTTGGAAATGGCCAGCGAACGCCGGAAAAACTCTTCGAGATTGGGACCGAGGATGAAGCCCAGCACCAGGGTGATGATGGGAAAACCGTTCCTGCGCATGCAGAAGGTCAGGACGCCCATGAGCAGCGCCACGATCATCTGGAAGACGGAGTACGTGGACACAAAGCTGCCCAGTACCGCGAGCAGAGCGATCGCGCCGTAGAGAACGCCGCGGGGGATGGCCACCACCTTCACGAAATAGGGGCCCAACAGGTACATCGTCAGGGGAATCAGGATCACCGCACTGAAGAGCAGCGATGCCAGCATGGGGGCAATGAGCTCGGCCTGGTTGCTCATGAGCTGCGGGCCTGGTTGAATGCCGTTGATGACCAGCACACCGAGCATGATGGCCATGACCGGATCGCCGGGAATCCCGAAAGTAAGGGTCGGTACGAGCGCGCCACCACAAACGGCATTGTTCGCCGACTCTGCGGCCGCAATGCCCTGGGGGTTGCCCTTGCCGAAGCTGCCCGGTTTTCTGGAGGTGCGGACCGCTTCCACATACGCGAGAAAGCTGCCCATGGATCCACCCGCGCCCGGCAGCACACCGACCGCATAACCGATCAGGCTGGACTTGATGTAACACCCCAGTCCCACTTCCCTGATCTGCGACAGCGGCGGGAAAAAGTCGCGCCTGCGTATGGTGACCTTGTTCAAGGCACTGACGATCTTGCTGGCGACCTGTTGGTCACCCGCCTGCATCAGGATTTCACTGATGGCAAAAGCCCCGATGATCACGGGCATCAGGTCGATGCCGCTGGTGAGATCACTGAGACCGAAGGTGAAACGGGCCAGGGGCTCTACCCCGTCCAGGCCCATGGTCGCGAGCATCATGCCCATGCAGGCCGCCAGCGCCGCCTGGAGTACCTTGCCCCGCTCAGAAATCACGATCACGACGATGGCAAAGGCCAGCAATGAGAATTTCCCGCTGGTCTTGACCAACAGCGACACTTCGGCCACCAGGGGCGCCATCAGGATCAGCAGAATGCACCCCAACGCGCCGCCCACCATCGAGCCAAAACTCGCATGGCCCAATGCCAGGGCGCCCTTGCCTTGCTGTTGCATGGGATAGCCATCCAGCGCGGTCATCATCGAAGACGGCGCGCCCGGGATGTTGACGGTGATCGCAGTGATGCTGCCGCCGCACATGCCCGCCATATAGATGCTGGCGCAAGCCATCAGGGCGGTGGTGACGTCCAGGCTGTAGGTCAGCGGCAGCAGGAGTGCCAGCGCCAGTGTGGCAGTGAGTCCCGGTATGGCCGCGAACACGGTGCCGATCAGAAAACCCGCCACCACATAAAGCAGTGTGACGGGATCGAGAAGCATCCCGAAGCCGCTTGCGACAAGGCCAATGAATTCCATGATTTATCCCCACAAAGTCGGCAGCCGAACGCCAAACAGTTGTTCAAAGACGATGTAGCCAAAGGCCACGATGGCAGCCGACGTGGCGAGTTTGGACAGCCACTTGTCCGGGGCCGAAAAGATCACGATGATGGCGAAGACAAACACCATCGACGACAACACATAGCCCAGGGTTGTGAACAACCCGATGTAGATCGAAATCGCGATGATCGTCAGCACGGCGGGCTTGATGGGCGATGAGTCTTCTGTGCCTTCAGCGTCGTCGCCCGGCGTTTGCGCCTCGGCACCAGTCTTCAGGGGCTGCCTGACCGCCTTGATGGTCAGGATCAGACTGAACAGCGTCGACAGCACGCCCAGCACCTGCGGGACAAACGATGGGCGAATGCTCTGATCCACCACCGGCGCACCCATGCTGATGGCTTCAACCAGGTAGATGACCGACACGACCAGAATGAAGAACGGGAATATCGATTTTTTGCTCAAAGTCATCTGAATGCACCTCCACCCTGCCAGGGGATAAAGCCCCGGCAGGGTCTTGTGTTGATTAGAGGCTCAAGTCGTCCATGACCTTGAAAGTGGTCTTCTGCAGCTGGTCGATCCATTGCTGCACGCCGGCCGAACCCAACCAGCTGGGGGTCACGCCGATGGTGCCCAGCCAGGTCTGGAACTCTTTGCTGTCATACGCCTGCTTGAACGAAGCTTCGAGCTTGACGATGGCTTCTTTGGGCGTGCCCTTGGGAGCGGCGAGCAGAATGAAACTGCCGGTTTCGAGTTCGTAGCCCAGCTTGCTGATGGGTGGCACGTTGGGGAACGAGGGGTTTTGCTCGGAAGACAGTTCCACCACGCCCATGGCATCGCCGGAGGTGATGATCCCGCTGAAGTCGCCCAGGCTGGAGATCGCAGCATCCAGTTCGCCGGAGAGCAGTGCCTCGGCTTCAGCGCTGGAAGAGCCGGCGTAGCTGATCACGTTGAATGTGACGCCCGTCATTTTCTCCAGGCGACGAACCGCGAGAAACGGGCCCGAGCCTTTGGGCGCCACGCCTACACGCACCGTGTTGGGCTTGGCCTTCGCAGCGGCGATCAGGTCTTTGAAGGTCTTGAACCCGGACTGCTTCGACACCACGATGGCATCGGCTTCTTTGGTGATCCGGGCGATGGGCGTCATCTTCTCGAGCGAGTAGCCCGGCACCATCTTGCCGCGCGGCAGGGTGATGACGCTGTCGTAGGTCAGCACACCAATGGTGTGGCCGTCTGGACGCGCCTTGCTCATCTGCATCAGGCCAGTGGCCGTCACGGCACCACCGATGTTTTCAACGTAGATGGATTTGGCCAGGCTCTTTTCTGCGATCTGGCTGATCTTGCGTGAAATGCCATCGGCGCCACCGCCCGCTGGCCATGGCACGATGAGGCGGATGTCGCGCGACGGAAAGTCGGCCGCCATGGCCGAGGCGGCCAAGACGCAGTGGGCTGCGGCGATGATGATGCCGGTCTTGATGGATTTGATGAACATGATGTCTCCGGTGGTTTGAGGAAGGTGATAGTTGTTCTATCGGTGGCGGGAAACGGGGCAGGTGGGCGGTATCAGGCTTTGGCCTGTGTGTAAGCCTCAAGTGCAGCTTCGTTGGGTGGGTACAGGCCGATGACCGCCGTGCCCGAGCGGACTTTGCTCAAGACGTAGCTTTCAAACTGCTCCATCTTTGAGGCCTCGGCTGCGATCTCGTCTGCGATCTCGAGCGGGATGACGATGACGCCATCGCCATCGCCCACGAGCACATCGCCAGGAAAGACGGGGACACCTCCGCAACCGATGGGCACCTGAATGTCCACACCGTGGTGCTTGGTCAGATTGGTGGGTGCGCTGGGCTTGGCGCAGAAGATGGGCAGCGCCATCTCGGCCGCATCGTCGAAGTCCCGGATGCCGGCATCTGACACAAAGCCACCGCATTCACGGACCTGCAGACGCGTCAGAAGAATGCTGCCGGCCGACGCCGCGCTGGCGTCCTGTCGGCAGTCGGACACGAGGATCATCCCGGCCGGCACCGTTTCCACGGCCAGGCGCTGCGGGTGTTTGGGGTCTTTGAATGCGGCAACGGAGTCGAGGTCTTCCCGTGCGGGGATGTAGCGCAGGGTGAACGCTTGTCCGACCATCTTCAGCTTCGAGGTGTTCATCCGGCTCACGCCCTGGATGTACGTGTTTCGCAGCCCCTTCTTGAACAGCGCGGTGTGCAAGGTGGCGGTGGAGACGCGCTGCAGGGACGCTTTGGTGGAATCCTTGAGTGGCTCGAATGTGTGGGGGGTGCTCATGAAACGTTCCTTCGGTCTGATGGGGTGTGGGTGGTGTCTGGGGCTCACCTGCTTCAGCGGCTGCAGGCAATAACGTGAAGGTGGCGCAGGCTCGTCCATGCGCGTTGGCGCAAGGTCGCCGGCTGGATGTCTGCGGCTCGCCGGCAAGTGCTGGCGAACGTGAGGTGTGTGGGGGATGCGGGGGATGGAATCGCGACCCCTGTCGCAGGGCGCTGCCCATGGCGTGCAGCCGCAGACGCAGCACACGCTTTCTGCTGAAGTCCAGTCACACGTTGAACGGGCGGCAAGTCGTGGTTCAAGTTTGTCTCCGTCGCCCTCAGGCGTTGTCTCTCGGGTTTTGGTGTTGTCCTGGGTGTGCTGTGCTGGCCGCACGGTCTTCACCCACGGATCGGATTCTAGTTGTATTACAAGTGATGTCAATAGTCTTTCAAACGTATGACAAGTTGATGCGCAAGCTGGCCCTTCACGGTCGCAGTTCGCTTGTCGGCGGCTTCGAGTGCCTGAGGCGATGGAACCGCCTGCATCAGAAAAAAGAGGGGCGGCATGGGCGGCGCTCGCCCAGGAGCATGCCATCGAGGGCCCGCGATTTCCGGGCGCCGCCACAAGGGCAGCCGCCTCAGCGCCACCCCAATTCAGAGGACCCTATCAACACCGGGCGGCCACTGTTTCTGGCCTGTTTTGAGCCAGGGCTTGGGTGTCAACCCAGCCGGCAAGCGTGTTGTCCAGGCGCGCGGGCTTTCGGGCTGGACATCAGGCGTTTGAGACACCCGTCGAGAACGCTGCCAACCAGGCTCTCACAACCACCCAACAGACCTCAGAATCAAACCCAGCCCAAGCGCTGCGAGCACGACCAGCACCGCCGTTCGAAACGCCTGCGGCGCCAGGTGGCGGCTGACGCGTTGTCCGATGCGGGCACCGAGCGCCACAAGCACCAGGCCACACGCGGACACGAGCACCACCTGTGTCGTCATCAGACCCGCTGCACCAAGGCCCACGAACATCGTGGCGCTCGACAACGTGAACGACTGGTTGCTGGCTTGAAGAAAGCGCTCGCGCGGCAGGTCAAGCGAGAGCAGGTAGGGAATCACCGGCATGACCTGGGACCCGGTCAAACCATTGACGAAGCCTGTCGCCGCGCCAATGGCCGGTTCGAGCTTGCGGGTCCGCGCCTCTGCCAGGCGAAAGCGTGCGTTCGCCAAGGCAAACGCCACGTAGACCAGCAGCACCATGCCCAGCAAGGCGGCGGCACTTTCACCCGGCATCCGCGTCAGCGCCCAGAGGCCCACGAACACTGATACGGCGGCCGACAACAGCATGGGCCAGAAGCGTCTCGCGCTGGCGCGGAAGCCGCTGGTGCTCACCATGACAACCAGGTTCGATGCGACCGACGGGATCAACACCAGCGGCAACGCTTCCTTCAGCCCGAAGGCCAGGGTCAGGATGGGCAGGCAGGTCGAGGAATAACCCAGCCCGGTCAAACCCTTGACCAGCGCGGCGATGAAATACGCCGCAGCGATGGTCGCGAGCTGGGTGCTTGAAAAATCATCCAGTAGAAACATCGTCCTGATCTTCTGAGAAGCCCGTGATCCCCGGTCTATGTGGCCATTGTCGCAACGTGCCTGTGTCGACCAACACAGCCCTTCGTGCGAAACCAGCCAGAGACCTGGCGCACACTTCAGGCCATGCGGTGCGACGGTACCACGCAGCCACAGGCGATTCACCACCGGTCCCGGACCAGTCAACACCGAAGAACCGCCGCCGCCGGGGCAAAAGGACTTCGCTCGCTCGCGCGGGACCACCCATTGTGCGGACACCTCGGTTACATGGGGTCAGCAAGACCTGATGCAAACTACGGCCCCTAACCCGCCCCCCGAACAGCGGCGGCTCAACCAGATTTGGAGACCAGATGACAACAAACCACCCACCCCTCGGCTTGCAATTGCGCACGCTCGTGAAGCCCGAGGGCGAACTGGAGCTCTCCCTTCAGGAGGTGGCCACGCAGGCCCCAGGCGCCGACGAAGTCGTCGTGAAGATCCAGGCAGCACCGATCAACCCCTCGGACATCGGTCTGCTGTTTGGGGCTGCGGACATGGCGACGGCCAAAGCTTCAGGCACACCAGATCGCCCCGTTGTCACGGCGAACATTCCTGCCCGACTCCTGCCCGCCATGGCCGCTCGCGTTGGTCAATCATTGCCCGCCGGAAATGAGGGCGCAGGCATGGTGGTGGCCGCGGGAAGCAGCCCCGAGGCACAAGCGCTTTTGGGCAAGACAGTGGCCATGCTGGGCGGCGCGATGTATGCACAGTACCGCACGATCGCTGTGGACCAATGTCTGCCCCTGCCACCGGATGCCACCGCGGTCGATGGCGCATCCTGCTTCGTCAACCCCCTGACGGCACTGGGCATGACAGAGACCATGCGCCGCGAAGGCCACAAGGCGCTGGTGCATACAGTCGGCGCCTCCAACCTGGGCCAGATGCTCAACCGGATCTGCCTGCAGGACGGCATCGGCCTCGTGAACATTGTGCGCACGCCCGAACAGGCCGCACTGCTTCGCAAGCAGGGTGCAACCCATGTCTGTGATTCGTCTCAAGCAAGCTTTCTGGCGGATCTGACCGACGCGATCGAACAAACCGGTGCCACCCTGGCGTTTGACGCCATCGGCGGCGGGAAGCTGGCCAGCCAGATCTTGAACTGCATGGAAGCCGCGATCAGCCGGAGTGCAAAAGAGTACAACCGCTATGGATCCTATGTGCTCAAACAGGTCTACGTGTATGGCGGTCTGGACCTGAGCCCGACGGAAATCACCCGCAGCTTCGGCATGACCTGGGGCATCGGTGGATGGCTGCTGTTTCCGTTCCTGCAAAAGATCGGGCCAGAGGCCGTGGCCAAGCTGCGTGCTCGCGTGGCCTCGGAACTGAAGACCACGTTTGCAAGCCACTATTCGCACCAGATTTCACTCCCTCAGGCGCTCCATCTCGACGTCATTTCAAAGTACGTACAACGCGCCACCGGTGAGAAATACCTGATCACCCTGGACTGAACCGGACCGGCTTTCAGAGGGTTGAATGCTCTGAGGCAGACCGAGCAGAAGAACGGGGTGGCGTTCGGCATGGGGGCGCGGATGCCATGCCTTGCCGATGCCGTTCTGGAGCCCCCTGCATTGGTGAGGTTCACCCGCGAGCGCATGACCTGCGCCTCGACCAGCACGCTCAACACGGCAAGGCGTGCCGCACCGGATCCGGTCACATCAGTGGAATCGTCACCGCCACGGTCGGGACGGAAACAGCTCGACTGTTCCGATCACGCGGGCAGTACCAGGCCGGCAGCGAGGTGTGGCGGCTGGGCACGCGACCAGGTCGACAAGATCGAAACGCATTGTTCGAGGCCACCCACGGGCTTCACGAAGGCGACGTCATTCATCGGCTGTCCTGAGCAGCTTGATTGCCTGTAGCACTGGCAGAACAGGGATGGCGTGGTGTTTCAAACCATCGCTGAATGCTCGGGCCATCGGGTGTTCCTCCCCGCCAGAGGCAGAGGACCGGAGCGAATCACCCGCCAATCATCCAGGGTGTGCGTCTGACGCAACGGCCACCACCCAAGCCCGCCCGTCAAGGCGACGCCAACGGCATGCTCTAGGCCAAGCGCTCAGCTGCGGCCTTGATCTTCAAAAAACCCTGGCGCTGCTTCCTCTCGTTCATGAGATTGAAGCCCAGCTTCACGAACGACCTTCCGTCCTCCGGCGACGCGAAGAAGACACTCCCAGGCTCGATCACAACGCCTTCTCGCCTGAGGTCTTTCGCCAGCGCCATGGTGTCCAGCCCCTTTGGCGCTGCCACCCAGAGGTTGGACCCCCCAACCGAAGGGGAGGCCATCCAGTCGGGCAGGATTTCCTTGAGCAGCGCTTGGCATGAGCCCCATCGCTCCTTCGACACGCGCCGCAAGGAGCGCACCAGTTTGGCGTACCCTCCATCCCGGATGAAAAGCGCCAGGCTGCGCTGTTCGTGCCCGGAAATGTTGCGGATTTCGTAGCGCCGTATTCTTTTCAACTCCCGGGCCACACTCCGGTCGGCCACGATGAATCCAATTCTCGCCATGGCACCGATGTACTTCGTGAAACTGCTGACATAGATCACGCTGTCAAAGTTTCCCGCCGCAATCGGAATGGATGATCGTCCGATAAAACGCATTTCCGCATCGTAATCATCCTCGATGATGCACGCGCCCGCTTTGCGCGCAAAATTGACGAGGCTGGCCTTGCGCGGAACGGTCATGCTGACATTACTCGGAAGCTGATGGCTTGGCGTTGTGTATATCAGCTTCACGTGCGAGGCGATTTCATCCACCACAAGGCCGGACATATCGACCGGAACAGGCGACACCTTGGCGCCTTGGCGAAGGAATGTGTGCCGAGCATCGGGATACCCAGGATCCTCCATCGCGACCTCTGTTCCCTCGGAAATCAACAACTGAGAAATCAGGTAAAGACCGTGTTGTGCTCCAGCCGTCAGCACGATATTTTCAGGTTCGGCATTGACACCTCGAGGGTGCAGGATTTTTTCCATGATCTGGCCCAACAACATCGGATCGTCGGCGCCAAATCCATCGTACAGGCAGAACTTGCGGTGCTCGCCCTCAAGCGCTTTGCGCGAAGCGCTGAGCCAGATCGAAGCAGGGAAAACCTCTCCGGGAATGGATGCGGTGACAAACGGGAATTCGGCCTGAGTGTCATTGATGGATCGAACCACATGCAGACCAGATTCCACCGGTTTTTGGAAACCCGCCGTTTCCAGCCATGGAGGCACGCGCAGTATCTCAGGCCGAACATCCTGATGATCCAGAGATACGGACTCCGGATTGATGAACAATCCGGAGCGCGGCTTTGAATAGACAATTCCCTGCGCCTTCAATTCATCCAGCGCCAGCAATATGGTGTTGAGGCTGACCTCGAGCAATTCGGCAAGAAAGCGGGCCGAAGGCATTTTGTTCTTGTGGAAGTACCCATCCCGTATCGCCATCTCCAGACCTGACTTGATCTGGATATAGATGGGTGCATGCGCCGACCGATCGATCGTTATGTACCGCGCAATGACATGGTGTTCACCTAACATTGATGAGGATTCCTTGAATTCAATGTCCACTGATGCACGCACCGGGCCTGACCGCTCCGATAGATACCGACGCCATGTTCGGTTTTGCGCTCGGACCAAGTGTAGTTTCTAGAACGGTCCATGAGGTACACACTTCGGATGGTGTGGGTGTGGGGTTGCACCTCCACCGACGCCGCTCCGGACCGCCGAAATGCACGTTGCCAGACAGGACTCACGATCTTGAACAGCAGCGCGCAGGGGAGCGGTTGACCGAGCTCAGGGGATCATGGCCGTTCAACGAACCCTGGCACCTGTACCCCTAGATCTCTGTACATCCATAGCCCACTTTGGGCACAGGAACCGGTAAAGCCCTATACCCGCAGTCGAAAACACCGCCACAGGACCTTGGTCGCCGCCTGAAGCGCCCTGCTTTCGACCGCTGTCACCCTCCACCCAGATGAAATCTGTACCCATAAAAAAGATCAAGTCTGATACTTTTCGACAAGCAGATAGGCCACTACAGTAGCGCAACGCTCGACGAAAGATGCATCGGGCGGTGGGAAGAGTCTTCAGTCACGCCTGCTGGAGCTCGCCAGACCTTTTAGTAAACATGCGATCAACAAGGACCTCATCATGACCAGCAGACGCGTATTTTTGAAGAACATTGGTACCGGAGTCATCCTCGCGGGTGGGGCCTCGATTCCGATGGTTGGCGCCGCACAGGCTCAGCCCAGCACGCTCAAGCGGGTGCTGTCTTCGGGCAAGCTCCGGATTGGCGCGGTCACCGACGGCATTCCTGCGTTCCAGAAAGATATCCGCTCCGGTGATTGGCGCGGTATTTTCATCGACATTTCCAGAAAACTCGCTCAGGAAAATGGGCTGAAGCTGGAAATCGTTGAAACCACCTGGGGAAACTCTGTTCTGGACTTGCAATCCAACAAGATCGATATCATGTTTGGCCTCAACCCCACACCGGAGCGCCAGAAAGCCATTGATTTCTCGACCCCGGTTTTCCAGAATGCATTCACATTGGTTGGCAAAAAGGATGCGATCTTTAAAACATGGGAAGAGTACAACACACCCCAGATGCGAATTGCCGTGGATGCGGGCTCATCTCACGATGCCACGGTCACCCGGTTGATCCCCAAAGCCACCATCATTCGCCTTGACAGCGTTGGCGAGGCTTCAATCGCTTTGCAGTCTGGCAAAGCAGACGTTCAATGTTTCGTGATGATGCTGGGCCTTCCTGCCATCAAAAGAAACCGCCAACTCGGCATGATCGCAGCGCCAACACCCATTGCCTTCACCACCTCCCACGCCGGCTTTCCAAAATCCGAGGACAAAGAGTGGCAAGTCTTTGTGGATCAGTGGATCAAACAAAACCGGGACAATGGATTCATTCCCAAGGCCATACTCGAGAACATGAAGCTGGTTGGCGTGACCCCCGAAGATTTCCCACCCGGCATTCAACTCTAACGAATCCATTGGAATCCAAATGTACACATGGGATTTTTCATCCATTTGGGAGTTCAAGGACCTGCTGGCCTCTGGACTGGGCATCACGATTGCGGTGGCTGCAGCGACCATTTTGACAGGCTTGGTTGCAGGCGTTTTTAATGCCCTGGGCAGCCTTTCCAATATTCGACTGATCCGAATTCCATGCATCTCTGTGATGGAATTTTTTCGGTGCACGCCTGTGTTGGTGGCCTTGATCTGGTTTTACTATGCGCTGCCAATACTGACCGGATTCGAGATCTCTGCCCTGACAGCGGCCTTCTTGGGTCTGACCCTTTACGGTGCCGCTTTCTACAGCGAGATCATTCGGGGTGGGATCGAGGGTGTTGATCCAGGGCAACGGCAGGCAGGCGAAGCCATTGGGATGATGCCGGGTGAAATCATGCGTCGCATTGTCCTTCCACAGGCGCTCCGCAAGATGGTCCCCCCGCTGGTCAACCAGTCGATCATCAATTTGAAGAACACATCGCTGATTTCAATCCTTGCGGTGCCCGACCTCCTGTACCAAGGGAAGCTGATTGCGCACGAAAGCTTCCGTCCGCTGGAGGTCTACACAGCCATCGCTCTGATCTATTTCGCCCTTCTGTTCCCACTGACTCTTCTGGTACGGCACCTTGAGCGTCGTTTCACTGTGAAGCACTAAGAGATTCATCATGATCACGATCGACTCCATTGAGAAAAGCTTTGGCGACCTGACGGTCCTCAAGGACATCAGTCTGCAAGTTGAAAAGGGGCAAGTGGTTGCCTTGATCGGGCCGTCGGGGTCCGGGAAATCGACACTCCTGCGCTGTGTGAACCTGCTCGTTCCACCGGACCGTGGATCGATCCAGATCGGCGCAACCAACTTGTCATTCGGGCCGAAGAGCTCGGTGTTGTCGCACCGCATGCTGGCCCAATTCAGGCAGAAGACCGGCATGGTTTTTCAGCACTTCAACCTGTTCCCACACATGACCGTTCTGGAGAATGTGATGGAGGGTCCCGTCACCGTGCGCAAGATGGCGAAGGCCACCGCGCGTGACCTGGCCCTCGCTCAGCTGTCACGGGTGGGCCTGGCAGACAAGGCAGACGTCCACCCTGCGTCCCTGTCTGGCGGGCAGAAACAACGGGTGGCCATTGCACGTGCCTTGGCGATGGAGCCTGAGGTCATGCTCTTCGATGAGGCCACATCGGCACTGGATCCCGAATTGGTCGGTGATGTTCTCAACGTGATGCGCGACCTGGCCAGCGAAGGAATGACCATGATCATCGTCACGCACGAAATGGCTTTCGCCCGAGATGTGGCGGATCGCGTCGTGTTCATGCGCGATGGCGTCGTGGTGGAAGATGGGCCGGCAACGCAGGTCATCAACGATCCGCAGGATCCCAGGACGCAGGCATTTTTGTCCCACTTCCGGCTGGGGCAAAGCAAAAGCCCCGCCCTGCCAACGGGAGCCATCTAGATGCACACCATCGTCATCGGAGCCGGCATTGTGGGGCTGGCCACCGCATGGGAAATGCTGGCCGCGGGCCATGAAGTCACGGTCCTGGATCCCGCTCCCATCGGCAGCGATGCCAGCGCGAGCTATGCCAATGGTTCGATGATCAGCCCAGCCTTCATGATTCCGATCTCCAACCCCGGCCTCTGGCGCAAGGTTCCAGGGTTCCTGCTGGATCGCGACTCCCCGCTGTCGCTTCGCTATGCCGACTTTCCAGGCCTGAGCGCCTGGGCCATCCAATTCATCTTCGCGGGCGCCACCGAGACGCGCCTGCGTGGGTTGTCTTCTGCATTGGCGCCTCTGGCTAGCGGTTCACCCGCCCTGCACGAAGCACTGAGCCAGGCGATAGGCCGGCCAGACCTCGTGCGTCGCGCGCCCCTGCACTATCTCTATCCGGACGAAGAAGCCCTTGGCGGCGACCAGCTCGCCTGGCAACTCCGCGAGGGCAGCGGCGTTGCGACCCAACGGTTGAAGCAGAGCGATCTGGAACCGGCTTTGTCTTCGGTCCCCCAGGGCTATCGCCTGGGCATTGCGGTGCCCGACTCGGGCTTCTGCCTCGACACCGCCGGCTATTCAAAAGCGATCGGGGAACAGCTGGCCGCACGCGGCGCTCGGTTGATTCAGCAGCGCGCCACCGGCTTCCATCGCGCATCGGGCAAGGTGGTCGGCGTGGACACGCCCACAGGACAGCTGGCTTGCGACAACGTGGTCATCGCGGCTGGCTTTGCCAGCGCCAAACTGGCCGGCGCCCTGGGTGACCGGGTGCCCTTGAAGGTGGAGCGCGGTTACAGCTTGCAATACCGCGAAAACCCCACTGGGCTCAGCCTGCCTTTGATGCTGCCAGACAAACGGCTTGCGATCACGCCGAACCGTCTGGGGTTGCGGGTGGCTGGACAAGTCGAACTCGCACACCCGGACACACAGCCCAACTGGGACCACATCCGCATTCTTCACAAGCGGGCCACCGAAGCCTACCCGGGTCTGAACCCTCATATCGACACGGCCGAGCGGTGGATGGGTTGTCGCCCATCGATGTCGGATTGCAAACCGGTCATCGGAACTTCATCTGGAGCCAGCAATGCCTTTTACGCCTTTGGACACGGTCACATTGGCCTGACCACGGCGCCGCGGACAGCAAAAATCATCGCGGCATTGATCGAGCACAGAGAACCCGACATATCGATCCGCGCTTTTTCACCGAGCCGGTTCAAGTCCGGCTCGGTGAAAGACTGATTCAGAAACGGTATCGCCTGGCTGCCACAAGAGCCGGCACCGCATCCGTACCCCTGCCCCCTCATACAAGGGACGGGGAAGAGATGCTCGTCAAAACACGCCAACATAGAAAAAAGATGCTGCAATGAACTGCCAAGAAACAGCCCAATGGATCGAGGATTTTGAAGGAAAAGATGTCCCTCCGACTCTGATCAAATCGGGAGATGGCGGCTGGATTACCTTCGAAAGTGGCAGGCGCGCCTTCGAAGCCGTGTCAGGCCACAGCTGCCTCAACCTTGGCCACGCACACCCCGAACTGATCGACACGGCGAACCATTCGCTCTCAAAGCTGTCCTACTGCTCCCCCGAGCACTCAAGCGATGCAAGTCTTGCCTTGGCCGAGCGGCTTTCAGAATTGCTGGGTGGCGAATACCGCATCAAATACGCACTGAGCGGCTCCTCCGCCAATGAAATCGCCATGGTCATCGCCCGGCGCCGGTGGGAAGGACTCGGCCAGCCCAAAAAGCGGATCTGCATCTCCCTGGATCGAAGCTATCACGGCAACATGGGGCAGGCTCAGTTCGCGACCGGTTACGAGGCCTTTCGTGTCTTGGGTCACTCGGATCACCCCGATTTTGTCCGTGTGCCCTGCGCCCGCAATCCAGAAACCAGACAGCTGTTCTCAAACCAGGAAATGCGGTCCCTGCTGGAGGAGCGCATTGCCCAGATCGGGACAGACAACATCGCCAGCATGCTCGTTGAACCCATCAATTTCGCTGGCGGCGTGATTGTCCCCCCTGAAGGCTACCTGGCAACGGTCCACGAACTGTGCAAACGTCACAACATAACGCTCATCGTGGATGAGGTCATCACGGGCTTTGGACGATCTGGTCGTTGGTTCGCCTTTCAAAAAGAAGGCTTTCTGCCAGACATCGTCACCATGGGCAAAGGCATCACCGCAGGCTATTTTCCGCTCGCTGCCGTGGCCGTGGCCGACAGCATTTACCAGGACATTCGCCAAGCAAAGATTCCACTGAAGAAGGTGATCACGATGGCGGGGCATCCGGTGGGTTGCGATATCGCGCTCAAGAGCATCGAAATCACGGCTCGCGATGGCCTGTGCGAACGGGTGGAAGGCAATGCGCACCTGTTCCATCAAGCGTTGAAACCGCTGGAAAACCTCCGATCGATTCAAGACATCCGCGGCGCTGGGCACATGTGGGCCCTGGAATTTTCCGATTGCGGCCAATGGAGCGCACCGGAAGTCGCGGAAAAAGTGGCCGCCCGATGCGAGGAACAGAATTGCATTGTCGCGGCAGCTGCAGGCATCATTCGAATCAACCCACCGTTGAACTCTTCCAATGCGGACATTGCATTCGCTTGTTCGACCATCGTCCAAGCGGTGGAGTATGTCGACAGCCATTGCTGACCTTTGATACCCACCCGCCGAATGGAGCCCACGTTGGGTCGCGGCAAGCAACCCAATGACGTGATGGGCATTCAGCAAGCCCTCCGCAAAAGCCGACCCCATGACACATCTGTTCCGACGAAGTCGTTACCAGCAACTTCGCGGGCCCACCTTTCCCATGTTCAAACCCAAGGAGCCATCACATGACTGAAGCCATCCAACGCAAACACAGCAACGCCCGCATGAGCAAGATCGTTCGCCACGCGGGACTGATCTACCTGTGCGGCCAAACCTCGGCGGGCAGCGCCGCAGCAGATATCACGGCACAAACCCTCGAGGTGCTGTCGCGCATCGACACATTGCTCGGCGAGTCCGGGAGCGACAAAAAGCAACTGCTCTCCGTGTTGATCCACCTGAGCAATATGGAAGACTTCGCCGCAATGAACCAGGTATGGGACAAGTGGGTGCCAGAAGGTGCCGCACCAGCGCGCACAACTGTCGAGGCACGCCTGGCATCCCCTACCTTGCTGGTTGAGATGACGGTGGTGGCCGCTGTCGCATAAGCACCGACGGACCCCAGGCCCGCCTCTTTGTATTGAATCGAAAGAATCACCGGACATGGGTGAAGCCATGACCCCATCTCTTGAAGCCCTGGCCAACTCTGTTGCCTCGGCCTTGAGCCTATAGAGCTCACTCGAACGAGACGGAACGGACATCCCCACGGTCGAATCACGGCGGGCGGGATTGCAGAACCGGTCCATGTGGTTGAACACGCCGGTGCGGGTTTCTTCCCGCAACCGATGTGCCATGTCAGCCATGGCGTGCTCACGCTACCCGCGGGAGACGGGGTGCATGGCTGCGTGGCACCAAACCTCACGGGTTCAGCCCATGCTGGCGAACAACGGACTCTCACATCCGGAGACCTGTAGCTCAAGGCGGGTGAACCGGCAGCCGCGGTTCACGCATGAGGGCCGGCTTCTGCCGGTCACCCGCGCCACCATCAGCGCGATGTATGCCCTGGCGCGGCCTCTATACACGGCCCTGTCAACCGGCCATCGACCCGCCCTTGAACGGGTCGATCGCCACGGCCAGAACAGCAGTCACGCTCATTTGCGCAACCTAGCCACGTGCTGTTGGCCCATGCAATCGCTTTGTTCGGGGATGGGTGGTGAGTCGCGAACAGTCACAACTTCTGATGAATGCGCACTGCATCCGGAATGCATGTCAGACCATGCGCCGGCTATTTGCGAAATGCACGCTCCTCGATCTGACGTTGGCTAGGCCTTGGTGGCCAGTTTCATCGTACGCCTGCGGCTCCCTTGAGACATCCCATCTTGGTGATCCAAATCAACGGAGACCGATGTAGCAAGAAAAGTGTCTGTTTCTCCGGTCAACAGCGTCAAAGCAGATTCCGATACTGAAGCGGTCATCACCCCAAACCTATCGCTGAAGGATCGGAAATGCGTCACAACCAGCCTGTCACCCAAAAAGCGCTGCATCTTCCAGAGGATGTGATTCTCATGTCAACCACTGATGTCCAGAGCCACCTGACGTATGCCAACGCTGCATTCATCGAGGTCAGTGGTTTCGAGAAAGATGAACTGATGGGGCATCCCCACAATGTGGTTCGCCACCCCGACATGCCATCGGGCGCATTTGCCGACATGTGGAAGACATTGAAGGCTGGTCAGTCATGGACAGCTCTGGTGAAAAACCGGAGAAAAAATGGTGACCACTATTGGGTTCGAGCCAATGCAACGCCGATCAAGCGGCAAGGCCTCACGGTCGGCTACATGTCCGTGCGGACCAAGCCCACCGAAGCTGACGTGGCGACCGCCGAGAAACTCTACAAAGCATTCAACGACGGCAGCGCGGGACGGCGCGCTTTTCACAAGGGCCTGGTGATTCGGACCGGCTGGCTGAAGTGGATGTCCATGATGCAGTTGATGCCCACGGCGTGGCGGATGCGAATGGCCATGCTGGGTGTGGTCGGCATCAGTTCCGCTACGGCAATGGCCTTCCCGGGCAACGCTGCCGTGCTGCTGGCCACGCTGGTCGCATCCGGCGGTATCGCGTCCTGGTGGATCGAGCAACAGACCATCTCGCCACTTCGACGCATCCTTGCCAGTGCGGAGTTGGTGGCCGCGGGCCAGAGTGCACCCACCCCCCCGCTGAACAGGGTGGACGAGATTGGCCTGCTGGCAAGAGCGGTGAATCAGGCCGGTTTGAACTTGCGCTCCTTGATCGACGACGTTGCCCAGCAAGTCGGGGGCATTCAGACGGCCAGCCATGAGATTGCACAGGGCAATGCCGACCTCAGCTCAAGGACGGAGCAGTCGGCAGCCAGCCTCGAGGAAACAGCCGCCAGCATGGTGCAGATGAGCTCAACGATTGCCAACAACTCCGAGCGCACCCGTGCGGCCGAGAACCTGGCCCAACAAGCCAGCCATGCAGCAGAAAGCGGTCGAAATGAGTTCTCTGCGGTCGCAGAGACCATGTCCAACATCAAAGACAGCAGCAAACGGATCGCGGACATTACCGCACTCATCGACGGCATTGCTTTCCAGACCAATATCCTGGCCCTCAATGCGGCAGTGGAGGCGGCGCGCGCTGGAGAGCAGGGCCGCGGGTTTGCGGTGGTGGCGGCCGAGGTCAGAGCGCTGGCACAACGCAGCGCGGCTGCGGCAAAAGACATCAAGAGCCTGATCGACGACAGTGGTCACAAAGTGCAAATGGGCAGCGCCCTGGTGGAAAAGGCGGGAGCGACCATGATCGAGATCTTCACCAGCGTGCAAAAAGCCTCGAAGCTCATCGAGGAAATCGCGAGCGCAACGGTGGAGCAGGCCGAGGGTATTTCACAGGTGGACCTGGCCATCACCCAGCTGGACCAGTCGACGCAACAGAATGCGTCGCTGGTCGAGCAGAGCGCCGCCGCCGCGGCCAGTCTGCAGCACCGGGCCACTCGGCTGGGCGACGCTGTTCGAGCCTTCAGCGGCTAACCTGCCGACAATGAGCCGACGCACCTGCCAGACCCACCCGCTTCTCATCAAGAGCCGATGAGATCCACATTGGCCTCACTGGACCGGCAGCAGCATGCCACTCAAAAATC
Organism: Hydrogenophaga sp.; assembly: GCA_041584075.1. Taxonomy (GTDB): domain Bacteria; phylum Pseudomonadota; class Gammaproteobacteria; order Burkholderiales; family Burkholderiaceae_C; genus Hydrogenophaga. The sequence goes on along the minus strand of JBFHEQ010000002.1, from coordinate 10,779 downwards.
ACAATGGGTGCTGGTCAGCACACCGTGCCAGCGACCCGTTTTCTTGAACTTTCCGCGTTTGATGAGGGTGGCCATGTTTCGTGCAATCGTTTCCCGCCTCGAGCTCAACAGATTGGCCAGATCGCCATGGCTGGGGAGACGAAACGCAGGATTGCCCTCTTCGACGGCGATCAGTTGCAAGGCGCTGCAAAGGCGCTGAAGATGACTTTCTTCACGCAGAATGCGAGACCATTCCGAAATGCAACCCACTCTTCTGCAAACCTGGAGCAGGAGGCTTTGCTGGACGGTGCTGTGGAACAAGGCGACCTCATTGAAAACCGTCAGATCCACCTCGCAGACGCGAGCGGGCACGGCGGCAACAAAGCTCAGTTGGGCAGGCAGTCGATACACACCAGACAAACCCACCACACGACCTCGCCCCAGAAGTACAACGGGCTTACCTGCGCACCGTTCATTGGAACGCAAGCCCTTCAGCAACCCCACCTTGACAACCCCGATTCTGGTGGAGCTTGTGCCTTGTTCTTCGATGGCATCGCCTGCTTCGAGCGTTCGAACCTTGATTTGAGCCCTCAGGGGGTGCCCGATCGATGCGGGGAGGGAATAGAACAGACAAAGCTCACGGGTAGCGCACTTGTCACAAGTGGTACACGTCAGGTTGACACCCACCATGTCTGTCTTCATTTCCATAGGACCAACACCTCAATCGTTTTGAAACATGGCTCGCCTGGACGAGCAAGTACCCGCACGCCTGCACTTCACAAAACCATGCTAGTGCCATTGACCAGGGAAACCTGCCCTGCCACCCAGCCCAATGTGACGAGGATCACTCAGCATGCTGATTAACGTACAAATTGTCACAAAAAGGACAAGACTTGTACAACGCTGGGCCGAAGCTTGCCAACATGCCACCTCGGACGGGTGCGGGGATGGACCCGGAAAGACCATGACCTGGAGGACTTTGCTTTGATCGAACCTGCGTCCACCTTTGTTGACCTCGCCTCCTGGCTGTCGATGCTCGAGCGGATCGTCGAAGAAAGCAGCAACATGGTGGTGGTCACCGATGCCTACCAGCGCGTCACCTGGGTCAACCAGACCTACACCCATGTCACCGGATGGACGCTGGAGGAAGTGCGAGGATCCCCCGCCGGAAGGCATACCCATGGCATCCTGACGGACAAGCGAGTCACGGCACTGCTCAGCAGCTCCCTTCGCCAGGGACAATCCGTTTCGGGTGTTGAACTGGTGAACTACCGCAAGAGCGGTGAGCCCTACACGGTGTTATTGAATATCGAGCCGATTCGTGATGCCAAGCGTGACATCGTGGCCTACTTTTCCATTCAAAGCGACGTCACAGAAAAGCGCAAACTCGAAAAAACCAATGCGCAACTTCAATACCACTTGCAGGCGGCCCAGGCACTCCTAAAACTGGGGGTCGTCCGGGTTGATCGAGAAAAGAAGGCGTTGCACTGGTCCCCAGAAGTCAACGAGATTTTTGAGCTCGATTCCGCCAGCGCAGGTGGTCGACTGAGTGACTTGATTGCCTTCATGTCGCCAGCCGATCAGGAAGCGTTGCGAAAGAAGGTGGGAGAAAGCATCACGGCGGGACAGGCGTTTGACCAAGAGTTCCCCATCATCACCGCCAAGGGAAACCGGCGATGGGTGCGCTTCTGTGGGGCCCCGGAGCGGGAACAACATGCATGGCGGAGCCCCGATACCTGGACCATCCAGGACATATCCATCTACAAGGAGCTCATCGAGCAAAAGCACCTGAACAATGAGCGGTTGCACCACATGGTCTCAGAGAGAACCAGGCGACTGGAGGAAGCCAACCGATCCCTGGAGGCCTTCTCGCACGCCCTGTCACATGACCTCAAGAAACCGCTCAGGCACATGGTCAGCTACGCCGAGATCGTGAAGGATGCCATCGCCTCTGACGACAAGAGTGCCGCCCGGAACTACTGCGAAAAAGTCGTCGCTGCAGGCAGCAGGCTCAGCTCACTGGTCGATGGGATGCTGGCTTTTTCCCGCCTGGGAAGAAAAGGCCTCGCATGCAGCTCGGTTGATATGAAGCCGCTGGTGATCGAGTGCCTGAGCGAAACCGCCGCGTCTTTTCCGTCGCAGGCGTACAGCGTATCGGGACTTGAAAGCCTCCCAACCGTCTGGGCCGACCCGACACTGATGCGGGAAGTCTGGTCCAACCTGCTGGACAACGCCTTCAAGTATTCGTGCATGTGTGCAGCCACCCGATTGCAATTCGCCACCCAGGAAGCGTTTGATGGTTGGACCTTGTCCGTCAGCGACAACGGTCGGGGGATTGACCCTGCTCACACAGCCTCTGTCTTCGAGATGTTCTTCAGGACTGCGCACGACACCGCCATCGGAGGGGACGGCATAGGCCTCGCGATGTGCAAGCGGATCGTGGAGTCTCATGGAGGGCGCATCTGGGCGGAAGCCGCGCCCGAGGGCGGAACGACCATTTTTGTTCACCTGCCACGCGCGTCCGCTGTCTCCAGTTTCGGCACCCTTTGAGGGCCGCCTGGCGCTCCAGCCGTGGCCTCTTACACACCCTGTGGGCCACCGCTTCTTCAACGCAGCACGGAATTCACTGGGGGAAGACAAACGTTGAATGTCTGCTGACGCCATCTTTGCCATTCGACAGCAGATCAGCGCCCCCTGAAGACCGATCCATTCGTGCACCGGGCGGTCATGGTACCCATCGATGGCAGACTGGTCCGGGCGTTGTCGAGTTCATCGCCGCAGGCGCCCACAGGCACGGGACGATACCGGGCCGGCCAGAAGCACCTCAAAGGGCGATCCGCCTGGAAGCGCGGCGCCTGGGGCCGAGCACACACGACTGCGCGATAGGGGGAGCCAGACCCACGCGCCGGGAACTGGTGCGAAGCTTGCTTGCAGGTTTTGAAACCTGTATCACCATGCCCTCCATTCCCTCCGACACCGACCCCTCTGGCACCGACTGGCACGCTCAGGAGCTCTTGCTCATGCGCGAGGTCATGAAGCTGATCGGGCGCAGCCTGTCCTCCCGCTTTGTGCTGAGGGAGATGCTGCACCTGATGAGCGAGCTTCTCGGCCTGAACCGGGGGCGGATGGTGCTGGCGGACGAATCCTCGTCCCCGGGGGGCGAGCGCACGGCCTCTGTGCACCACGCCTACGGCCTGACAGCCGAAGAAACGGCGCGCGGTGTCTTCCGCTGGGGTGAGGGCATCACCGGCCGGGTGCTGGCCAGTGGATTGCCGGCCATCGTTCAGGACGTGGACTGCGACCCGGATTTTCTGTTCCGCACGGTTTCCCGCAAAGACCTTCCGCCTCAGACCGTGGCCTTCATCGCCCTGCCGATCGAGGTGAATGGTGCGACGATCGGCGTACTGGCTTGCCACCGGATTCGACGCCGGCAACGGCACCTCAACGACGACCTGGCGTTGCTGCGCATCCTGGCCACCCTGGCCGGCCAGCTGCTGCAGCTGGAACAGCTGGTGGCGGAACAGACACGCCGGCTGGAAGCCCGCAATGAAGCCCTCACGCGTGCACTGGACGTCAACACCGCACGCTATGGCTTGATCGGGCGGTCCCCCGCACTGCTCCAGGCCTTGGTCGAACTGGAGCGGGTGTCACAGTCGCAGGCCACGGTGTTGCTGCTGGGCGAGTCGGGTACCGGCAAGGAGCTGTTCGCCCGAGCGGTCCACCTGGCCAGCGGCCGGCGCGACCAGCCCTTCATCAAGGTCAATTGCTCGGCCATCCCGGACAGTCTCTTTGAGTCCGAATTGTTCGGGTACGAACGCGGCGCCTTCACCGGCGCGAACACCGCCCGCGCAGGATGGTTCGAGCAGGCGCATGGCGGAACGATTTTTCTGGACGAGATCGGGGAGCTGCCACTGGCCATGCAATCCAAGCTGCTGCGCACCTTGCAGGAAAGCACGCTGGTTCGCCTGGGCGGAACCCGCGAGACCCGCATCGATGTCCGTTTGGTGGCCGCGACCAACCGCGATCTTGCACAGGAACTGCAAGCGGGTCGGTTCAGACAAGACCTGTACTACCGCCTCAACGTCATTCCGATTCGCTTACCCAGTCTGCGTGAGCGACGCGATGACATACGCGCGCTGGCTCTGCACTTCGTGAACCGGTCGAACCAGGCGCACCAACGCAACGTCTACCTGTCAACCGAAGCCTTGGCCAGACTGGAGTCGCACGACTGGCCGGGCAACATCCGCGAACTGGGCAACCTGATCGAGCGGGTGGTGCTGTTGACCGATCACACACTGGTGAGCGCTGATGAGCTCGGGCGGCTGATGCCCGAAGCCCTGTCCGAAGCCGCGACGCTCACAGCCCCACGGCCGGCTCTGGCACCCTCCCCGCCCGCTGGGCTGGTGCGCGACTACCAGAGCGCAGACTCCCACGGCGTGGAAGCGTTGCAGGACGCACTGACACGCCACCATGGCAACCAGTCTCGCGCCGCCCAGAGCCTGGGACTCACCCTGCGCCAGTTCAGCTACCGACTTCGCAAGGCGGGCCTCAAATGAGCCACCCCGACCAATGTGTTGACAAATTGTCAACACATTGGTCGGGGTGCAGTCGCAAGTCCGCAAGCGAAGATCGACCCAAGAAATCCGGCCCAGGGAAAAACACCAATGAATACAAGAGGTTAGCGGTCTCACTCACACAGAGGCGACGCTGACATCGGGTTGGCACGGCGGTTGCGAAGATCAGGACAGGCCATTCTGCCTTTGCCACTTCCAGGAGGTCCCCGTGAACATTGAAACCACCCTGATCGCCCCCGCGCAGCTTGCCGCCATACAGGCCGCTGAACCCGTCGTGATCATCGATACCCGAGACGCAGACGCCTTTGCCGCCGGTCACATTCCCGGCGCCGTGAACCTGCGAGAGGTCTTCACCTTTCTGGCGACCTCAACCCCCGAAGGACTGCAGGAGCTCAAGTCGACCTTTGCAGAAGCATTGGGTGCTGCGGGACTGTCGGGCCAGGAGACCGCGGTGTTCTACGAAGACGCCATGAACAGTGGCTACGGACAGTCGTGCCGAGGCTATTACCTGCTGACCTGGTTGGGCTACCCCAAGATCAAGGTGCTCAATGGCGGGTTCAGCGCCTGGAAAGCCGCCGGACTGCCGGTGTCCACCGAGGCGGCTGTGCCCAAGGCCGCCACGTTCCCGACCGACCTGCCCATGACCGACGTGATGCTCACGCAGGCGGATGTGCTGGCAGCCCTGGGCACCGATACCGTGATGCTGGATGTGCGCGACGTGGATGAGTGGATCGGCGACAGCTCTTCCCCGTACGGCAAAGACTTCGCACCTCGCAAAGGCCGCTTGCCCGGCGCCAAGTGGATCGAGTGGTACCGCTTCATGAAACCTTCCGGCGAAGGTCCGGTGTTCAAAACGCCCGACGAGGTGAAAGCCGAGTGCGCCACCGCGGGCATTACACCCGACCACACCGTGTACCTCTACTGCTTCAAAGGCGCACGCGCTTCCAACACCTTCCTGGCCCTCAAGCAGGCGGGGTTCAGCGATGTGCGCATGTACTTCGGCTCCTGGAATGAATGGTCGCGCGACGAGGGCCTGCCGATCGAAACCGGCTTGCCCTTCGCCAGCAACCACCCGGCACCCGAACTCGCGATGGCCGCCTGACGCGCGCCTGCCCCACCCTTTTTCACCCAACTCTGGAGACACCATGTCCGACACCACCACCCTAGAACCCACCGCCCCTGTGACCACCGTGAAGACCAGCTTGAGGCCCATCGACGCGAACGGCCTGGCCACGTTCGCTGCCGCCGGCAAAGCCAACCCTGGCCGCCGGGGAACCAACAAGGTTCACACCGTCATGGAAGGTCAATACCGCTCGCTGTCCAGCGTGGGCGACAAGCACACCGTCGTGGTGGACGAGCCCCTGCACCTGTTCGGCCAGGACACGGCGCCCGCCCCCGGCGAGATCGTGCTGTCCGGTCTGGGCGGCTGCATTGCGGTGGGCGTCACGGCCGTGGCGACCTGGAAAGGCGTGAAGCTGAGCAAGCTGGAGGTGTTCCTGGAAGGCGACATCGGCAACCCAGCCGCCTGGGGCGCTGGCGGCGCACTGGAAATGACGCCGCCGCAAATGGGTTTTCAGGCCGTGCGGGTGAAGGTGGTGGTGGAAGGCGATGCCTCCCGCGAAGTGCTGGAAGAGATCGTGCAACACGCCAACTTCTACTCGCCAGTGGCCAACTCCATCCGCAACCCGATCCCGTTTGACATCAGCATGGCTTGAACCCCTGCCACCCGAACGCCGAGCCACCCAGCGGGACGCTGTGTCCCGCGATGGCAGGGATCGCTGGCCCAACAACCCGGCGATGCCCTTTCCCACGACACCCCCACCGAAAGAGGACCGCCATGAACGCCGCCGACCTGCCCCCTGAACTCTCCACACAGCCGGACGGCCTGATTGAAGCGGTGCGCGCCATTGCACAAGGTCCGCTGGCGAGCCAGGCCTACGACATTGACCGCGGGACCTACCCCGTGGACGCACTCAAGCAATTGGCCGCGAGTGGTGCCATGAGTGCCCACCTGGTACGCGCAGACGGCACGCCGGGCGACTATGGGCTCGCCATCCGGGCGATGGCAGAAGCATCCAAGGTCTGCGGCGCTACCGGTTTCATGATGTGGTGTCAGTGCGTCGCTGGCCTTTACATGCAGGCGTCCGGCAACGAAGCGCTCATGGGCGATCGACTGGCACGTCACATCCGTGGCGACACCCTGGGTGGCACCGGCCTGTCGAACCCCATGAAGAGCTTCGCACAGATTGAAGCTTTGCTGCTGAAGGCCACCGCCGTCGAGGGGGGCTATCTCATCAATGGCACGCTGCCTTGGGTCAGCAACCTCGCCGAAGAACACTATTTCGGCGCGGTTGCCACGGTACAGGTGGAGGACTCCTGCGCCGGCCGGGAAGTGATGTTCATGCTGCCTTGTGATGCCCCTGGCGTCACGCTCAAGGCCTGCCCCCCCTTCTCGGGCATGGAAGGAACCGGCACCTACAGCGTGCACTGCAAAGACCTGTTCGTCGGCGCCGACGACCTGGTTGCCGACCCGGCCAAGCCCTACATCGCTCGTATCCGGGGCGGCTTCGTCTTGCTGCAATGTGGCATAGCAGCCGGCGTGGTGCAGGGCGCGATCGACAGCATCTGGGCCGTGGAAGGTCAGCTGGGCCATGTCAACCAGTTCCTGGAGGACCGCCCCAACCAGTTGCAGGCCGAACTGGACGCCCTGGTCGACCGTGTCATGAAACTGGCCGAAACACCGTTCGACACGTCCACCGACTATTTCATCGATGTGCTCGATGTCCGTGCCCATGGCGCCGAGCTCTGCATGCGCGCCGCCAACTCGGCACTCTTGCACCAGGGTGCGCGGGGGTACCTGATGCAATCCGAGGTGCAGCGCCGCGTGCGCGAAGCGCAGTTCGTGGCCATCGTGACACCGGCGATCAAACACCTGCGCAAAGAAATCGCGCGGCTCTCGGCCGAGGAGATGCCATCATGAGCGGCGAACGGCACGCGCAAACCCCGGTGGCTTCGGCGGTCCAGGCGCTTGCGCCCTACCGACAATACATCTGCCACGCCTGCGGCTACATCTACGACGAAGCCGAGGGCGACACGGACAGCGGCCTGGCCGCAGGCACCCGGTTTGAAGACATCCCGGACGACTGGGCCTGCCCGTTGTGCGGTGTCACCAAGAGCGACTTCGAACCCTACAACGCCCTCAGCCTCGAAGAGGTCCGCGCCCGCGCTGCGGACACCGCGCCCGCGGTGTCGCCTTCGCGCAGCACGCCAGGCGTGGTGATCGTGGGTGGCGGGCGCGCAGGCTGGCAGATGGCCGAAGCGCTGCGCTCGCTCGAGCCCTCGCTGCCCATCACGATGGTGTCTGCGTGCGCGGGAGACGTGTACGACAAACCCATGCTCTCGGTCGCCATGGCTCGCCACATGGACGCCCGTTCGCTCGTCAAGGAAAAGGGCTCCGACGCAGCCGCGCGCCTGGGTGTGCGCCTGCTGGCCCACACCGATGCCATCCGCATCGTGACCCCAACTCGGACCTTGCGCACCACGCGCGGCAGTTTGCCCTATGACCACCTGGTGCTGGCTCACGGCGCCAGGGCCGTGCTCCCTCCGGCCCTGCCGCCGGCGATGTGCTGGCGTGTCAATCACCTCGATGCCTACCGGCGACTGCAAGCCGCGCTGGGCACCGAGCCGAAAGATGTGGCGATCGTGGGCGCGGGGTTGATCGGCAGTGAGCTGGCCAACGACCTGGCCATCGGTGGTCACCGCATCACCCTGCTCGACCTGTCGTCGCAACCGCTGGCCCGCTGGCCCGCTGCGCAAGCAGGCGAGCCATTGCTGGAAGCCTGGAAGAACCTGCCCATCCGATTCGTGGGCGGTGTGCAGATCGCCAGCCTGGAGAAAGCGGACGGACGCTACAGCATCACCACCACATGCGGCCAACGCTTTGCGGCCGACCAGGTGATCGCAGCCACTGGCCTGGCCACGCCCTCAAGGCTGGCACAAAGCGCACAGCTGGCATGGGACAACGGCATCGCCGTGAGCGCCACCCAGCTGCGCACCAGCGTTGACCGCATCTACGCGCTGGGCGACTGCGTCACGGTGGCGGGCAACGCCTGTCGCTTCATCGAACCCATCCATCGCCAAGCCAAAGCCATCGCCGCCGATATCTCGGGCGGCACACCGGCCCCTTACGAGATGCGACCCGCGATCGTGCGCGTCAAAACCACCTCCCATCCTTTGACCCTGCATTGAGTGACCGACCAACACACGCCTGCGACCCATCCGATGGGAGAGCGCCCCACCTATGAGCTGTACGCATTCTGGCGCTCTGCAGCGACGTACCGCGTTCGCGTGGCGCTGGCCCTGAAAGGGCTGACCGCCGCAGAACACTTGATCGATCTCGATGCGGGAGCCCAGCACAGCGCGGCCTACCGCGCCGTGAACCCGCTGGCCGGCATTCCCACCCTCATCGAATCGGGCCACGCACCGATCACCCAGTCGCTGGCCATTCTGGAGTTTCTGGAAGAAACCCAGCCCTCACCGGCGTTGCTGCCCAGTGACCGGCACGGCCGGGCCCGCGTGCGGTCGCTGGCCGGGATGATTGCGTCAGACACGCACCCGCTGATCACGCCAAGAATCAGAAAGTACCTCTCGTCAACATCGGGGGCAGATGACGCAGCGTGGCGGGCTTGGCAAACCCATTGGTTTGCCACGGGCTTGCAGGCGATGGAGCGTCGGCTGGCCACCGAAACCTCCACCGGCGCTTTGTGTCACGGCGATGTGGTGACCATGGCCGACATCTGTTTGACCAGCGTGGTGGCCGTGATGCGGGTACTCAAGATCCAGGTCAATGACATCCCCACCATTGACCGCATCGTCAAACGCTGCGACCTGATCGACGCATTTGCGCAGGCAAACCCCGTCCGCCAGGACGGGGCTCCCGCCTGAAACTCAATACGATTTGTAGGGGAGGTATTTCCCCGACAGCACGATGTTGACGCGGTCGCCGTTGGGATCCGCCTGGCGCTGCAAATCCATCTTGAAATCGATGGCGCTCATGATGCCATCACCGAACTCCTCATGGATCAGTTCTTTGAAGGTGCTGCCGTAGACATTGACCAGCTCATAGAAGCGGTAAATCAATGGATCGGTGGGCACCGACGTGGGCAGCGAGCCTTTGTAGGGCACGACCTGCAGCCACTTTTGCTCTTCAGCGGACAAACCGAAAATCTTGCCCAGCACTTTGGCCTGCGCCGCATTGGCGGTCATCTGGCCCAGGCACAGCGCCGTGGTCCATTCCTTGGACAGGCCGACTTTCTTGGCCACATCGGCCCAGGAAATGCCTTTGGAAACTTTGGTGGCGAAAATCTTTTCGGTGACGGCCAGACGGCTCATGGGGGTACCTCCAGGTTGGATTGAAAGAAAGCAAGGAAAAAAACACAGTGATCAATGCGCCTTGGCGCGCGAGACCAGAAAGTCGACAATGTGGTTGCGTAGCGCGTAGTACCCGTCCAGGTGGTGCAGTTGCGCGCGGGTCCGGTCGCGTGGCAGCGGATTGACCACAACCTCGGCCATGCCGCCCGGGGTGTAGCCATTGGCGCCCTCCTGGCCATTGCTCATGAGCAGGATGCGATCGGCCAGCAAGATGGCCTCATCCACATCGTGCGTGATCATGAAAACCGTCTGGTGCGTCTCCCGCACGATGGCCATGAGTTCGTCCTGGATCGTGCCGCGCGTGAGGGCGTCCAGTGCGCCAAACGGCTCGTCCAGCAACAGCATCTTCGGGCTGAAGGAGAAGGCCCGGGCAATGCCCACCCGCTGCTTCATGCCGCCCGAGAGCTGGCTGGGCTTCTTGTCGATGGCCGCACTCAGGCCCACCATGGCCACGTATTTCTCGACCTGCTCGTTCACCTGACCCTTGTCCCAGCCGGGCCAGCGCGACTTGACCGCGAAGGCGATGTTCTGGCGCACGGTGAGCCAGGGCATGAGTGCATGGCTCTGGAAAACCACCCCTCGATCCAGACTCGGGCCCGACACTTCGCGCCCGTCCATGAACGCCATTCCGCTGGTGGCGGTGTCCAGTCCGGCGAGCACATTGAGGATGGTCGTCTTTCCGCATCCGCTGTGGCCGATGATGCAGACGAACTCACCTTTGTCGATGGAGAACGAGACATCGGCGAACACCGGTTTGTCGGCCTGGTAGGCCTTGGCCAGCTTTTCGACTTTCAGG
>JBFHEQ010000001.1:0-31880 GCA_041584075.1 Hydrogenophaga sp. | reverse complement strand
GCCGCCTGCATGTAGCGCCCTTGGGCGTGCATGAGCGCGTGCACACGGTCCAACACCTCGGTCGAAGACGATCGAACAGGGGTCATGTCAGGCTCCAGCAAATACCCATATGGTTGATAATGTCATCTATGTTGGGCACAATGGTTGTCATTATCAACCATATTGAAAATGTCCGCCATGCACACCCCACCGCCTCTGCCACCCGAACTCGCTGTGGAGCGCGTGCGCCATCCGCTCAGCATCCGCCGCTTGCAAGTGCAGCGCGTCGATCGCATCAGCCCCAGTTTTGTACGGGTTCAGCTCACCGGCGCCGATCTGCAGGGCTTCGTCAGCGCATCGTTTGACGACCACATCAAACTCATGCTGCCTTCGCAGCCCGGCGCGGTGCTGGCTTTGCCAGAAGCCGGCCCCGACGGCCCAAGCCTGCCGCCGGGTGCCGAGCGCCCCACCCTGCGCGACTACACGCCCAGCCACTTTGACGCGCAGGCCCAAACCCTGGACATCGAGTTTTTGCTGCACGGCGACGGCCACGCTTCTGAGTGGGCCGCGCAAGCGAAGGCCGGTGACGAAGTGGGCATTGGCGGCCCACGCGGCTCTTTCGTGGTTCCCACCGCTTTCGACTGGCACTTGCTGGTCGGCGACGAAACCGCCCTGCCCGCCATCGCGCGCCGGCTGGCCGAACTGCCCGCCAACGCCACGGCCATCGCCGTGGTCGAAACGGCGAGCCCTGACGACCGCCGCGCCTTCACCAGCCAGGCCCAGGTCGAAACCCACTGGGTGCAGTCGGGCGCAGCCGAAGCACTCGCCAAGGCCGTCTCAACCCTCAACCTGCCTACAGGCGAAGGTTTTGCCTGGGCCGCGGGCGAGGCGGCGTCCATGGTCGCGGTACGCCAGGTGCTGACCGAACAGCTGGGGCTGGACAAAACCCGCGTGCGCGCCTCGGCCTACTGGAAGCGTGGCAGCAGGGGCCACCACGAAACGCTTTAAGCCCTGCCGCGCACGCTCCCGGCTCACATGCGCCGCACCCCCCGGTACCGCAACAAGGCTTTTTCAGCTTCCACCGCCAGAAACAGTGCCGCGGCCAGCCCCAGGATCACCGTCCAGGACAACCCGCCCAGCGCAGCGGTGCCGAACAGCTGGTGCATCGGCGGCGCATAGGTGAACAGCATCTGGAAAACCACCAGGGACACGCAGGCCCAGAAAGCGATCAGGTTGCCGGTGAGGGTTTCCCAGGCAAAGGCATGTGTGGTGAAATGCCGCGCGTTGAACAGGTACACCAGCTCACCCATCACCAGCATGTTCACCACCGCCGTGCGCGCGACCTCCAGCGAGCTGCCGCGCGACAGCTCCCAGGCGAAGACGGTGTAGGTCGCGGCGATCATCAGCAGGGTCACGAAAGCAACGCGGCCGAACAACAGGCGGGTGATGAGCGGCTCGGCGGGGTCGCGGGGCGGGCGCCGCATGAGCTGCCCCTCGCCGGGCTCAAACGCCAGCGCGATCGCCAGGGTCACCGTGGTCACCATGTTGACCCACAGGATTTGAGCGGCGGTCACCGGCATGGCCAGACCCGCGAACACCGCCAGCAGGATCACACCCGCTTCGCCACCGTTGGTGGGCAGCACAAACAGCAGCGACTTCTTGATGTTGTCGAACACCGTGCGGCCTTCGCGCACCGCATGGGCAATGGCGGCGAAGTTGTCGTCGGTGAGCACCAGGTCGGCGGCTTCGCGCGCAGCGTCGGTGCCGCGCAGACCCATGGCCACGCCGATGTTGGCGGCCTTGAGCGCGGGGGCGTCGTTGACCCCGTCGCCGGTCATCGCCACCAGCTTGCCCTCGGCCTGCAGCGACGCCACCAGGCGCAGCTTGTGCGCCGGGCTGGCCCGGGCCACCACATCGGTTTGCGACAGGCGCTCGCGCAAGGCCGCGTCGTCGAGGTGATCGATTTCTTCGCCGGTGATGGCGCGCTCGGCCTGCAGGCCCAGCTGCGCCCCGATGGCGGCAGCGGTGACCGCATGGTCACCCGTGATCATGATCACCCGGATGCCGGCACGCTGGCAGTCGGCCACCGCGGCCACCGCCTCGGGGCGTGGCGGATCCATGAGCCCCACCAGGCCCAGCAGGGTGAAGCGGGGCACGATGTCGGCCATGCTCAGGTCGCTGGCGCCCGCTGGCAACGCACACTCGGCGAGCGCGAGCACCCGTTGCCCATCGCGGGCCGCCTGGTCCACCCGTGCCTGCCAGGCCGCCCGATCCAGCGGCCCGCCCAGGGCGTCCTGCACACACAGGCCCAACACCCTCTCAGGCGCGCCCTTGAGCAACACGAACACCTGGGCTTCGTGATCATGGTGCAGCGTGGCCATGTAGCGGTGTTCGGATTCGAACGGAATCTCGTCGCGACGCGGAAAGGCGAGGCTGGCGTCTTCAAGCGTCAGTCCCGCCTTGAGCGCGAGCGTGAGCAATGCCCCTTCAGTGGGATCGCCCGCCAGGGTCCAGCCTTTCACACTGTCGTCAGCGCTCTGTTCGGCCGCACTGTCGTGGTGCAGGCGCGCGTCGTTGCACAGCAGCGCGCAACGGGCCAGGCGCTGCAGGCCGGCATGTTCCGCCGGATCGATGGCGTTGCCCGCTTGGTCAAAGCCCCCCAGCGGCGCATAACCGGCGCCGCTCACGGCCAGCGTGGTGTCGGCCAGCATCACGCGCACGGCGGTCATTTCATTGCGGGTCAGCGTGCCGGTCTTGTCGGTGCAAATCACGCTGACCGACCCCAGGGCCTCCACGGCGGGCAGGCGCCGCACCACCGCACGGTGCTTCGCCATGATGCTGGTGCCGATGGCCAGCGTGATGGTGACCACGGCGGGCAAACCTTCGGGAATGGCTGCCACGGCGAGGCCCACCACCACCAGAAACATGTCGGCGGCGGGCATGCCGCCGTACCAGACACCATAGACAAAGGTGAACAACGCCACAACGCCGATGAAGGCCGTGATGCGCCGCGCGAACTGGTCCAGGCGTTGCGTCAGGGGTGTGACCAGCTCGGCCACACCGGCCACCATGGCGCCGATCTGCCCGATCTCGGTCTCGCGGGCGGTGGCCACCACCACCCCGCTGGCCTGGCCCACCGTCACCACGGTGCCGGCGTAAGCCATGCAGGTCCGATCGCCCAAGGCCGCGCTGGCGGCCACCGCCTCGGCGTTTTTGACCGAGGGCACGGACTCTCCGGTGAGCGCTGCCTCGTCGATGGCCAGGTTTTTCGAGCGCATCAGTCGAAGATCGGCCGGGACCCGGGTACCCGACTCCAGCAAAACCACATCGCCCGGCACCAGATCGCCCGCGTCAATCTCCTGCCGCTGTCCTTGCCGCAACACGGTTGCATGGCTGGCCAGCATGGCGCGCACCGCCTCCAGCGCTTTCTGCGCCTTGCCTTCCTGCACCAGTCCCATGATGGCGTTGATCACGACCACACCCACGATCACCGCCGTGTCCAGGGTGTGCCCCAGCCAGAGAGTGATCAGGGCGGCGGCCAGCAACACATAAATCAACAAGTTGTGGAACTGCGCCAGCAACCGGCGCCACCAGGGGCGCGGCGGGGCAGCCGGCAGGCGGTTGGGGCCGTGTTGTGCCAGCCGCTCCGTCACCTCGCCCACACTCAGTCCCTGGGCATTGCTCTCCAGGCTCTGCAAAACCTGCTCGGACGGCACAGCGTGCCAGACAGGTGCCTTGTTTCGGGATGCGTTTTTGCTCATGCCCCGACGTTATCGCAACCCAAGCAGAGCCACCATCGATTGCATCAAACAATCCACCAGCGAACCCGAATGGGCGCCATGTCCCGGCGGTTTCAGCAAGCTTGCTACCCGCCGGCCTGGATGCGCTGAACCTGCCAGCGCTCCCAGTCCACCGGGTCGTCCACGTCCCACAATGCGGGCAGTTCGCGCCAGGACGCCCCCAACGCCATCAGCCGCTCCCGCGTCTGACCCATCACACGCGGCGTGCTCCAGTCCACGGTTTCAAAGACCTGCGGCATTTGCTTGCGCAATCCGATCAACACATAACCGCCGTCTTCAGCCGGTATCAGCACCGCATCGTGGTCCACGAGCGCATCGGCACACGTCTGCAACATGGCCGGGGTCAGCACCGGACAATCGGTCCCCACAATCAGCAAGGGCAGCGATGTGGAGTGGGTGAAATGTTGAGCCATCACCGCGCCCATGCGGCAACCGATGTCGCCGTCCGCCTGCCCCACGCACGCCACCCCCCAACGCGTGGACAACAGGTGAAAGAGGCGATGGACGGGCGGCGTGCAATGCAAGGTGACAGGGCCAGTGCTGGCCCGGCGCGCTGTGTCGAGGGTGCGCAGAATGAAACCCCGCTGCGCCCTCGCCGCCCCTGCGTCACCCAGCACCGGGGCCAGACGGGTTTTGGCCAGTCCGGGCAGCGGTGCTTTGGCCATGATGGCCACGGCAGCTGGCGAACGGGGCGCATAGCCATACCGCCTGGCCAGCGAGGTCGGCTCGCGCCCGAGTGCAAAGGCAGCGCGCAGGCGCCACATCAACAACACCGTGCGCCAGAACCCCCGCTCATCCCAGCGTCGCCCGGCCGTGTGCACGGCTTGGGCAATGGTGGCGGGCTCTGACAGCGCGCGCAAACGTTGACTGAACTCCACATCTTCCATCAGTGGAATGGCTGCAAAGCCGCCCAGTGAGGACCACAGGGCGCGCCGCACGAAGATGGCCTGATCGCCCGTGGCGATGCGGGTCTTGCGGGACCGCCAGTTCATGAGCGCAGCCACCAGGGGCAACAAGGGATGGCGCCCGTCAATCTGCACATCAAAGTGGCCCCAGGCTGCACCGCCCTCAAGCGCACGGGCAACAAGCCCTTGGGCGTTCACCGGCAACCGGGTGTCCGCATGCAGAAACACCAGAACATCGGCTGCGCGCGCCAGCGGGTGGCAGGCCCCGGCGTTCATCTGGGCAGCCCGTCCGCGCGGTGCCGTCACCACGGCATCTGCGCCCCGATCGGCCACCGCGACGGTCGCGTCCGTGCTGCCGCCGTCCACCACAATCACCGGCACCCCATGGGCCCGGATCGGGCCCAGAGCAGACAGCGCTGCGGGCAAGCTTTGCGCCTCGTTGAGCACCGGAACCACGATCGCCAGCTTCAGTTCTTCCACGCGCGCCCCAGAACATCAAACTCGTGCAGGGCGCGGTCCACCACCGGCGCACTGAGGTAGTGGTCGACCCGGTCCCGCACGTGGTTGACCAGCGCCGCTTCGCTGCGTTCGGCGGACCAGTCTTCCCCTGCAGCCGTTGATCGGGAACGCTCCCGTGACAGCACACGCCATTTGGCACACCAGGTGACCGACCACAGCCACATGGCCCGTCGCAAGGGCAGATGCCAGGCTGCGGCCGCCTCGCCCGAAGCGCCCATGATGCCGCCCCAGGCCTGGTACGCCGACAGGACTTCGTCTGTGCTCAAGACCGCATGGCTCTTCAGGTCCCAGGTGGTCGAGGTGTAGAGGGAGGCGTGGGCCAGATCGAGGCCGGGGTAGCTGTAACGGCACTTCTCCAGATCCACCAGCACCGCCGCACCATCGGGTCGAATGATGAAGTTGCCCGGATGTCCATCGAAGGCGATGAAGTGGCGCTCTGGCCGGCCCATCCCGGCCTGCACCGATCGCAGCCTGACCAGCAGCGCGTCAACAGCGAGCCGCACGGTGTCGGGTATCCGGGCCGCATCCAGATACCGGGCTTGCTGCGTGATCTCTTCCAGCAGAGCCTGCAAGGGGTCCGGTGCGTCCAGCAAGGGCGCGCGCATCGGCGCAGGAGGCAATGGCAAGGCGTGCAGGGAAGCCAGCGCGGAAACGATGGCATTGAGATCGCCAGGCAAACGCGCAGGCACGCCCCGGATCTCTTCCACCAGCAAAGCGCCACGGGGCAAATGCACCGATGGCGACAACACGCTGTGCAAACGCGGCGTGTGCTGCCCCGGGGCAGCACGCTCGAAGCAACTGCGCTGGTAATGCAGGTTGCGCGCCGGGTCCAGCCCCATCTGGCTTTGTTTGGGCACACGCGCCAGCCAGCCGCTGCCCACCAGCCGCACATGATCATGGGCCAGACCGGTGTCGTCCATGGGTGCCAGGGTGTGGTGGGCCAGGGGGTGGTCTGCGCCGACCAGGGCCAGGTGCAGGTGCTGAAGCAGATCGTTCACGGAAGGTGGTCTGGGGGTGGGATCGGGTTCAGGCATCGGCGTGTATGGTGCCTGCGGAGACCGCCCGGCGCAAGGCTCGGTGGGCATCGTATACAGGGTGGCCGGGTTCAACCCCTCCAACACACGGTGAAGCATCCCGCTCCCGGGGTGCGAACAGGCTGTGGTGCCGCACAGGCCGGAACGCCCGCGCACAAGACGGGCAAGCCGGATCCTCACGAACACGCGCACACAGGCCATTCGGGCAGGCGTGGTTGAAGATGGTCGAGGCGATGTTGGCTGGCATCAGAAGTTTCCCGCGCCGAAGCGCCATGGATGTGTAAGGATCTGTGATCCTGGGGCGACTCAATCACAACAAATCAAAAGGAATGGTCGTGAACCTGCGCAAACTCTTACTCTTGGCGGCTGTGGTGCTGGGCATCGTGGCCTTCTTCGCCTTGGACCTGGACCGTTTCCTGACCCTGGACTACATCAAGGACAGCCAGGCGGCTTTCGGCGAGTTGTATGCCAGCCAGCCGTTCAAAGTGGCGGCGGCCTACTTCCTGATCTACGTGGCCGCCACCGCCCTGTCGCTGCCGGGCGCCGCCATCATCACGCTCGCGGGCGGCGCGATTTTTGGCCTCGGCTGGGGCACGGTGATCGTGTCGTTTGCTTCCAGCGTGGGCGCCACCCTGGCCTTTCTGGTGTCGCGCTTTGTCTTGCGCAGCAGCATCGAAAACAACTTCGGCAACCGCCTGGCCGAGATCAACAAAGGCATAGCAAAGGACGGCGCGTTTTACCTGTTCACCCTGCGCCTGATCCCGGTCGTGCCTTTTTTCGTCATCAACCTCGTCATGGGCCTGACCAAGATGAAGGCCCGCACCTTCTACTGGGTCAGCCAGCTGGGCATGCTGGCGGGCACGCTGGTGTACGTGAACGCGGGCACCCAGCTCGCCCAGATCGATTCGCTCAAAGGCATTCTGAGCCCCGGCCTGATCGGCTCCTTTGTGCTGCTGGGCCTGTTCCCCCTGATCGCGCGCAAGATCGTCGAGACCATCAAGAAGCGCAAGGTGTATGCGCGCTGGAACCACGTGCGCCCCAGCTCGTTTGACCGCAACCTCATCGTGATCGGCGCGGGTGCCGGCGGTTTGGTGTCGGCCTACATCGCCGCGGCCGTGAAGGCCAAGGTCACCTTGGTCGAAGCCCACAAGATGGGTGGCGACTGCCTCAACTACGGTTGCGTGCCCAGCAAGGCCTTGATCAAGAGCGCCAAGCTGGCCAGTCAGATGCGCCATGGCGAAAAGTACGGCCTGTCGGACACCACGCCCACGTTCAGCTTCAAGACCGTGATGCAGCGAATCCACGATGTCATCAAAGCCATCGAACCCCATGACAGCGTGGAGCGCTACACCGGGCTGGGGGTGGAAGTTTTGCAGGGCTATGCCAAGCTGGTGAACCCCTGGACGGTGGAGATCGCGCTCAACGATGGTGGCAAACAGACGCTGACTGCGCGCAGCATCGTGATCGCCGCAGGCGCCCGCCCCTTCGTGCCGCCCCTGCCCGGTCTGGATGATGTGGGCTATGTCACCAGCGACACGCTGTGGGACGAATTCGCCCAGCTCGACGAAGTGCCCAAGCGCCTGGTGGTGCTGGGCGGTGGCCCCATCGGCTCCGAGCTGGCGCAAAGCTTTGCCCGCCTGGGCTCGGCCGTGACCCAGGTGGAAATGGGCCCGCGCATCATGGCGCGCGAAGACGAAGAAGTGAGCGAGCTGGCCAAACAGGCGCTGCAGGCCGATGGCGTCGACGTGCGCGTGGGCCACAAGGCGCTGCGCTGCGAAATGATCGACGGCGAAAAAACGCTGATTGTGGAACACCAGGGCGCCGAGCAGCGCATTGCGTTTGACCAACTGCTGTGCGCCGTGGGCCGCAGCGCTCGCTTGACCGGCTATGGCCTGGAAGACATCGGCATCCCCACCAACCGCGTGGTCGAAACCAACGAATACCTCGAAACGCTGTACCCCAACATCTTCGCCGCGGGCGATGTGGCCGGCCCCTACCAGTTCACCCACGTGGCCGCCCACCAGGCCTGGTACGCCGCGGTCAACGCCCTGTTTGGCGACTTCAAGAAGTTCAAGGCCGATTACTCGGTCATCCCCTGGGCCACGTTCGTGGACCCCGAGGTGGCGCGCGTTGGCCTCAACGAACTCGAAGCCAAGGAAAAGAACATTCCCTACGAAGTCACGAAGTACGGCATCGACGATCTCGACCGCGCCATTGCCGACAGCGAGGCCCATGGCTTCGTGAAGGTGTTGACCGTGCCCGGCAAAGACAAGATCCTGGGCGTGACCATCGTCGGTACCCACGCGGGCGACCTGCTGGCCGAATACGTGCTGGCCATGAAACACGGCCTGGGCCTCAACAAGATCCTGGGCACCATCCACACCTACCCCACGCTGGCCGAAGCCAACAAGTACGCCGCCGGCGACTGGAAGCGCGCCCACCAGCCCGAGAAACTGCTGGCGTGGGTCAAGAAGTTCCACGACTGGCGCCGCGGTTGAACTCGCCCGCCCACTGCCACTCCAAACGTTTCATGAGAAAACCACACATGAACAAACGCCGCCAAACACTCCAAAGACTGGCTGCCGCAGCAGCCGGCATGGCGCTGCTGCCCCTGGCCGCCTGGGCTCAGACCGCCTTCGACCACCAGTACACCCGCTGGAATGCCTTGCTGAAGAAACACGTGAAATGGCTGGCCGATGGCAAGCAGTCGCGCGTGAACTACAAGGGATTTGCCGCCGACCGGTCCGCGCTCAAGGAGGTGCTGAACGCACTCAGCGCCGTGCCCAAGGCCACGTTCGACAGCTGGAGCAAGCCCCAGCAAATGGCCTTTCTGATCAACGCCTACAACGCGTTCACGGTGGAGCTCATCCTCACCAAGTACCCCGATCTCAAGTCCATCAAAGACCTGGGATCGATCTTCCAGTCGGCCTGGAAAAAAGAGTTCTTCACCCTGCTCGGCGCCCAGCGCCATCTCGACTGGGTCGAACACGAACAGCTGCGTCCCGTCTACAAGGAGCCGCGGGTGCATGCGGCCGTCAACTGCGCCAGCATCGGCTGCCCCGCGCTGCGCGACGAAGCCTTCACCGCCAGCCAGCTGGAGGCCCAGCTCGAAGACGGCATGCGCCGCTTCATGGCCGACCGCACCCGCAACCGGGTCAGGGATGAACGCGTCGAAGTGAGCGCGATCTTCAAGTGGTTCCAGGAAGACTTCAACAGCGGCTACCGCGGCTTCAAGCAGGTGGAAGACGTGTTCGCCGCCTACGCGGAGCAGCTCACCGACAACGCCAACGAGCAAGCCCAACTGCGGGCGAAGCGCCTGTCGGTCGGTTACCTCGATTACGACTGGTCGCTCAACGACGCCGGCCGATGATCAAACGCCGGTCCGGCATCAAAGCCCTCTCCATCCGCTCAGTGCTCAACGGGCTGGCGTGGGCGCTGGGATCGGGCTTTGCCCATGCCCAGACCAGCCCGGCACCCCAATCGCAGCCCTCCTCGCCCGCCCAGCTGGCGCCCTTGATCCAAGCCGACGGCAGCCTCTCGTCCACCTGGCGGTTTGTCGGTTTCCCGAAAAAGCAGGCCGACCTGCCACCCACCCGCTTCGAAGCGGACATGGTGGACCAACTGACCGCGCTCAAAGTCACCACCGACGCCTCCTACGGCACCTGGGTGCACCCCTGGCAAGGCGATGCGCCCGCCCGGTTGCAGTGGCGCTGGCGGCTGGACGAGCCGCTGTCAGGGGGCAAGGGTCCGGCGGACC
Source organism: Hydrogenophaga sp. (assembly GCA_041584075.1). GTDB lineage: Bacteria > Pseudomonadota > Gammaproteobacteria > Burkholderiales > Burkholderiaceae_C > Hydrogenophaga. The sequence goes on along the minus strand of JBFHEQ010000001.1, from coordinate 21,886 downwards.
TGCTCACCAAAGCCGGTGACGACGCCGCCCTCAAGGTGTGTGTGATGTTCGACCTGCCATTGGACAACATCCCTTTCCTGGACCGCACCGTGCTGCGCCTCGCCCGCGGCATCAGCGGTGAGCCGCTCCCCGCGGCCACGCTTTGTTATGTCTGGGACAGCGCCGGCCCTGCGCCCCGCCAGGGTGTGAATCCCTACACACGTCGGGTGCGCTTCATCAGCCTGCAGGGGCGCAGCGCCCCGCTGTCGCGCTGGGTGGCCGAGTCGCGCGATGTGGGGCAAGACTTTGCCACCCTGTTCGCGGACGAATTGCCGCAAGGTGCCGAGACGCCCCGAAACGATCTGCCACCGGTGACCCAGGTGGTCATCGGCGCTGACAGCGACAATACCGCCAGCCGCAGCACGGGCTGGATCCGGGGCCTGCGCTGGTCGCCCTGAGACCCCCTGGTCCAGCGGGGCCCGGCGTTTCAGCGGACAGTGGATCGCAGACAGCTAATATCGGACCCCATGCAAACCACCGGCATCAAAAAACTTGTCCTCCTCGGTGCCGGGCATGCCCATGTGCACGTGCTCGCCCAGCTCGCCCGGAACCGCCCGGCCGATCTGGACGTGACCGTGGTGTCGCCCTACCCTTACCAGACCTACAGCGGCATGACGCCCGGTCTGGTCGCAGGCCACTACACGGCTGAAGACTGCCAGATTCCATTGGAGCCCCTGATCAAGGCGGCCGGGGCCAAATGGGTCCAGGCACGTTGCAGCGGCATCGACACCGCCGACCAGCGGGTGCGCCTCAGCCCCTCTGCCCGCAGCCAGACGCCCGACGACATCCTCCCGCCCGACCTCCCTTACCACCTGCTGTCCATCGACACCGGCGCCGTGGTGGACCGCGAGCGGCTGGAACAGGACATGCCCGGGGCCTCCAGCCTCGCGCTCATCGTGCGCCCCATCGAGGTCTTCGCCAACCTGTGGCCCTCGGCGCTGGAGCTCGCGCGCAGCAAGCCGGTGTCCATGGCCGTGATTGGCGCCGGTGCAGCCGGCATCGAGCTGATGTTTGCCGCCGAACAAGGCCTGCGTACACAAGGCGTCGTGGGCGCTCGCTTCACCCTGATCACGGGCGGCGGTGACGTGGCCGCCAACTACCGCCCAGGTGTCCGCCACCGGGTGCTGCGCCAGCTCAAACGGCGCGGCATCACCGTCTTGCGCGACACCTGCGTGGGCATTGAACCCGGCATGGTCAGGCTCGGCAGCGGCGCAGAGCTCGCCTGCGACCTGCCCCTGCTCGCCATCGGCACCCACGCCCCCGCCTGGTTGCAGGACAGCGGCCTTGCCCTGTCCGAAGCAGGCCACGTGCTGGTCAACGCTTTCCAGCAAAGCCCCAGCCACCCCAACGTGTTCGCCGCAGGCGACGTGTCCACCCGGGAAGACCAGCCCCACCCCAAAAGCGGCGTCTACGCGGTCCGTGCCGGCCCGGTACTGGCCGCCAACCTGCTCGCCCACCACGAGGGCCAGGCCCTCAAACCACACAAGCCGCCCCGCAACACGCTCAACCTGCTCTCCTGCGGCACCGGCCATGCCATCGTCAGCTATGGCCCGTTCCACGCAGAAGGTGCCTGGGCCTGGCGCTGGAAAGACCGCATCGACCGGGCCTTCATGGCGAAATACTCACCAGCCGCCGGCTGAAGCCATGCACTGGCCTGCGCACCACCGGTCAGGGAATTTGTGATGAACATCAAAACGATCGCGATCGCGATTTTGGCGGGATACGGGATCTGGTACACCGCTGCAGGAGGCAAGCAGTTGGACGAGCGCAAGGTCTCGGCGCTGTATGGGGAGCTGTATTCCGCCTACGCCAAGGCCGACGAAAAGGCCATCTGTGCGCTCTACGGAGATGAGCTGGCAGGCGGTTTCACCAGCCGGGTCCGCTCCCCGCTGGTGTATGCGGACTTCAACAAAGCCCAGGCCTGTGCATCGTCCGGGGATTTCTTCCGCTTGAAACAACAACTGGAGGCGGCGACCGGAAAGACCCTGTACGCCAACGTTGACCTGTCTATCAAATCTATCTCGATCTCCTCCGACAAGAAGACTGCTACCGTCGATGTGCTGGTCGAGAGACGAATCGGCACGCCCCAAGAATTGATGTTTGACATGCGATCCACCCAGACCGACGTGGTGCAGCGCGACTTTGGCAAAGCCTTCTTCACCCGCTCAGAAGGCAGCGTGAATTTCTACAAGAGCCGGCCTTGACGCTGACGCCTCAGCCTATTGACCCACCAGCCCCTTCACCTCCACCTTCACCAAACCATGGACCATAGCCTTTCCCCAAATGGCGCCGTCCTCGTGATCGACGTGCAACAAGGCCTGTGCGAAGGGGAAGGCGCGGCCCACGACACCGCGGGGGTCATCGAGCGCATCAACCGCGTGACCCACAGCGCACGGGCTGCAGGTGTGCCGGTGATCTTCATCCAGCACGAAGAGCCAGACGGCGCGCTGCGGCACGGGTCTCGCGCCTGGCAGCTGGCCGACGGACTGCATGCCCTGCCCGACGACCTGCGGGTGCGAAAGACCACACCCGACGCGTTTCTCCACACCGATCTGCATCCTTGGCTGGAGACACGCGGCGTGTCTTCGGTGGTGATCTGCGGCATGCACACCGAATTCTGCGTGGACACCACCACCCGCCGCGCCCTGGCTCTGGGCTACCCGGTGGTCCTGGTCGCCGACGCACACACCTCGGCGGGCAACCCGGCGATCGGTCCGGAACAGGTCATCGCGCACCACAACGCCACGCTCACGAGCATCTCCAGCTTTGGTCCTCGGGTCGCCTTGGTCACGGCCGCAGAATTTGGCCCGGCGTTCGGGGCGCCACTCTGAACCCACGCGTTCCCTGTGAACCGACCCGGTCAGGGTCCACCGCTGAACGGCAGCCCACGGCAAGCTGCAGCGGATAGAGAGTCATCCGGCTTCGTGCGGCAGCCGGAATCTGGCCATTGGCCCGATCGTTGCTTGCATGGCAACCGACAGCAGCCCGCCTCAACCCCGACCGTGACACAGCTCCGGCAAGTGTTTGATCAGCACCACACGCCCAAAAAAAAGACTGCCCGTGGGCGGTCACCGCCAGAACCCCCTCTATATTGAGCGAACGCTACAAATCGTAACAAAAGTAGCAAAACAAGCGCAAAATCCCGACGCAAAACAGTACCAAAGGCCATGTTCAAAACCGTCCTTGTCTACGTCCACCTCATCGCATCCTGTGCGGCCATCGGCACCATTGTCATCACCGACCTGCGCCTGGCTGCGAAAGCGTTGGGCTACAAAGTGGTGATCCCCGCGCCCGAGCGTTTTGAAACTTTGATGATCAGTGCGGCCCTCACGCTGCTGTACATCACCGGCGCCTCCATCGTGTACCTGGGTTTCCAGGCCAGCCCCGACTACCTGGCCAATCCAAAACTGCAGGCCAAACTGGTGCTGGTGGCCCTGCTCACGGCCAACGCATTCGTCCTGCACCTCAAAGTGTTCCCCATCCTGCAGCGCTCGCGCCCGGTGTCCCGCTGGACGCGGGGAGACTGGACAACGGTGGCAGGCAGCGTGTCCTTGTCCAACAGCCTATGGTTCTTTTGCGCGTTTCTCGGCATCGCCCGGATTTGGAATGGCACGGTGTCGCTGCTGTTTGTGCTTGAGGTGGCAGCGGCGGCCTGGCTGACGCTGTTTGTGGTGGTCAACCTGATGCTGAAACTGGCTGCACGCGACGAACCCAAACCCACTCCCGACTGGATCGACTCCATGAAGGCCTCCCTCAGCGATTTCGCCGATCTGCGCGAGCGGTGACCTTGTGCCGACGCAGATCTCAGGCCAAAGGCACAATCACTGTTCGCGCCCTCAAACCCGCATGACCAAGGCCTGTTCACCCATGCTTTCACGCCGCGTTGTCCTTCTCGTCTCCACCGGCATGGCCGCTATGGCGCCCCTGCTGTCACTGGCACAGGTGGCGCCGCCGTCCAGCATCCACCCCTGGGATGTGCCCACCCCCCGGCTCAAATCGGAAGCTTATTTCACCAACCTCCAGGATGGCGACAAGATCGAAACCCCTTTTGTGCTGAAGTTCGGGCTGTCGGGCGGCTGGGGTCTGGCCCCGGTGGCCAAACCGTCCGGTGGCAAATCCGGTCACCACCACCTGCTGGTGAACCGCGAGCTGCCGCTCAACTTCAAAGAAGCCCTGCCATTCAACGACCAGTACATCCACTTTGGTGGCGGCCAGATGGAAACGGTGCTGACGTTTGAGCCCGGCACCTACACCCTGCGCATGCTGCTCGCCAACCAGCAACACTTGCCGCATTTTGTGTACAGCAAGCCGGCCACGATCACGGTCACGAAAAAGAACCCGACCGACCCCAAAAGCCTGCAGACCAAGGGCATCAGCCTGATGCTGCCCGAAGGCGACGTGCTGCGCACCCCGTTGCGGGTGCAGTTCCACGCATCGGGACTCAATGTGGGCCACCTGTCTCAACAGCAGCCCGACACCGGGCATTTCAAGCTCAAGGTGGTGTCGCTCAATGGCAAGGGCAACGCCGACCTGAACTACCCCAACGGGCAGACCGAGACTTACCTGTCTCCGCCGTCAGGGGCGTACCGGCTGCAACTGGAGTGGGTCGACAACATGACCAGCAAAACCGACCTGATCGCCCCAGCGGTGGCTCAGATCCAGGTGCGCTGACCTCATCGGGCGCCCTGGTGCCTGCGGTGATTCAATGGCGGGCGGGGGCCGCACTGCGGGTGGCGGCGTCAAAGCCGCCTTTGGCCGCCCACTCTTCCATGCCCCCCTGCAAGATGCGCACATTGTCCCAGCCGGCCACGCGCAGGGCAAAGCCGGCCTGCGCCGACAGCGACCCGGTGTTGCAATAGATCAGCACCGGCCGGTCTTTGGGAATGCGGTTGCGTTCGGCCAGCACCCGGCGCCAGTCCAGGTTGATCGCACCCGGGATGTGGCTTTTCGCGAACTGACCGGCATCCCGTGCATCGATCAACACGAATTTGGGCCACTCGTCTTTGGGGATTTGCTCGGCAAAGATCACGCCGCCGCCATAGTCCACAAAATCCAGATAGGCCTCCATCTCGTCGATGGCCAGGGCTTTGTTGTCCGCCTGGGCACCAGTGACCACGAGCGTGAGCGCCACCAGCACGGCTTTGAGAGATGGAAAAAACAAGGTGGGACTCCGTACACAAACGTGAAACACGCGACGACCCATCATATAAGCAATTGCTGATGTTTTGATACGAGCGATTTCCCGTACAGCCCGTCAGACGCCACTGCGCATCTCTGCTGCAGACCCGCACGCGCCGCGCGGGTCCCGGCAATTCCCGTCAGTGGGCGGCGAAGCAGTAATAAAGGCCGTCGCCTCCGGTGGCCTTCAGGGCCTCCATGCCGCAACCGCGCGAAGGGTGCGCAGCGTTCCAGGAGGTCGGCGCGGCACCGCCGCCCACGCGGTCGTGGTGGCCCACCAGGATCGAGCCCTCGCCGCTGCTGGTCCAGTCGTTGCAAGTGCCGCCTTCCAGCATGCCGTTGGCATTGGATGCGGTCATGACGTCGTGGCGGTTGGGCGCGTCACCACGGCCATTCACCACCATGCCTTTTTCGTCCAGCGCGTTTTCTTTGGTCAGGCTGTTCTTGTCGCTGTGCAGGTGCTCCACGCTGGTGGCCACCACGATGCCTTTGGCGTTCACCCAGGGGCCTTTGCCGATGCGATCACGGGCATTTTCCTTGCTGGAGGACAGGTACGCCTTCCAGTTTTTACCCTTCACCCCGGCCGACTCCGCCAAAGCGGCGCAATGCGCGTCGGCTCCGGCCAGCCCACCCAGATCGGCACCTTTGCCTGGGTTGGTGCTGGTGATGAAGAAACTCATGCCCTTGTCCTTCATACCCTTGTCCTTCATGCCCATGCCCTTGTGGCCCTCTTCGCCGCGGGGATGGTGGTGGCCGTGTGGCCCGCCACAGCCGGCCAAGACCAGAACAGCCGAGGCGATGGTGAGACGTAACATCATGGTGAAACTCCTTCAGGTTGGGTGGAAAAAAATGGAACCGGGATGCTCAGCGGGGAGGCGGTCCACCAGGCGTTCCGCCGGGCGGAGGCGGGCCGCGACGCTGTGACGCGTCACAGGTCTGTGCATCACCTTCCAGCGCGCAACCCGCTTCGGCACTCAGGCAGGCCAGAATCGAATTGCCCCCCGGCGCGCCTGCATGGTAGTGGTAGCCCAGGCCTGCCAGCGCGTGTCCGTTGCAGCGGTCCAGATCGGAAGGCTCCTGCCCACCTGCGGTCTGCCGGGCAAAGATCATGTGGCCATCCAGGGCCATGCCCACCTGGGCGCCATGCGAGGCGGCCGGGGCGCTTTGGTTGAGGCAATCGGTCACCGCGTGGTAGTGGTACCCGGCGTGCAGATTCACATGTCCCCCGCAGTCGTCAAACGGCGCAATGGTGTAGGCGCCCAGGATGGCGTCCACCGGCGCAGGCCCATCCAGGCGCACGCCGTTGAAAGCCAGCCCCACGCCACCGGCACGCACGTCGCTGCCTTGGGTTGGTGCCTGGGGCTCCAGGGGAATCACATAGGTCTGATGGTCGCTTTCCAGGTATTCGGGCAGGCATTGCACACAGTAATTGCGGTACTTCGGATCCACATCGGGCCGGGCCGCCGCATCACAGGCTTCGCGCGTGTCCGTGACTTTGATCTTGCCGGTCTTGGGGTCGACCATCTGCCAGTTGTTGTCGTTGTAGAGCTGGGGAAGCTGGCCCATGAAAGCGCCATCGGCGTCCAGCACACGACCGTCCTTGAGCCAGATCCCGCTTTTGTCGGGGCCATCGGAGGCCTGGGTCGGGCACCACGGGCCTGGCGTGTAATCGCCGGGCTGGGGTTTGACGGTGATGGAGAAGCAGCGGGTTTTGGTCCCGCCCGACAGGGTGCAGTCCACCGCCGTCGGTCCCGCCACCACCGTGGCGTCCTTGAAAAACCCGGCCACGGCTTTCAGTTGTTCGGCTTCCGAATGGGCACGGACCGGGGTCGCGATCGAAACACCCACCGCCACCGCGCCAGCCCAGTGCAACCAGGTGCTCACCTTCATCAGACTCTCCCATCATCGCCGTGCCAGTCCAGCGGCGTCAGGCGCCGCCCTTCACCCGAACTGCACCACCGCCCCCCAGACACCGTCCGCAGAATTGCAACGGTTCGCGCCAAGTTAACATACTAACAACATCATGCCCAAACAAGGATTTGCGTTCCACGCCCATCTGCACTCCGGCCACCTGCTGGAAGAGCAACTGCGAGCGCGCCTGACCGGACTGGGCATTTCGCCCCGCCAGGCCCGGGTACTCGATGCCATGGACCGCATGGGCCCTGTCTCTCAAGTCAACCTCGCGAAGGCCTTCAGTCTCTCGGCGGCCAGCATGAGCACCATGACCAGTCGCCTGATCAAGGCCGGGCTGATCGAGCGAACGAAAGACCCCGACTCGCTCCGCAGCCACGTGCTGAAGCTCTCGGAAGCAGGCCACGAGGCTTTGGCCACGGTTTACGACGCCTGGGCCGACATGGACCGCCTCATGCTCGCGCTGCTGGGCAAGACCAAAGCGCTCCAGCTCGCCGAGCTCACCCGTGAGTTGCGAGACGCCCTGGGTGGTCATCCGCCAGGCCCCCCGCGGCCTGACAGGCTGTCCCACGGTCAGGTCCCCATCAGTTGATCGGCCAGGTGCAACAGATCACGCGCATGCCATGTGTTGACGGGATCGGGCGACACATCTTTCACCTGGGAGGCACCAAACTCCAGCGGCCGTTCAATGTAGGCCGTGGCCAGGCCACAGGCCCGTGCCGCATCCAGATCGTCCTGATGGGCGGCGACCAGCATCACCTCGGCAGGGTCCGCATCGAAAATCTGTGCCACGCCCAGGTAGGTGGAGGGATCGGGTTTGTAGGCACGAAACACTTCGGCCGAGAGAATGCAGTCCCACGGCAGGCCGGCCCGCTTGGCCATGTGGGTGAGCAACCCGATATTGCCGTTGGAGAGGGTGCAGAGGATGAAGCGCTCTTTCAGCCGGGTGAGTCCGGCAACACTGTCGGGCCAGGCTTGCAGCCGGTGCCAGACCCGGTTGAGGTGCTGCCGCTCCGCTTCGTTCAGGTGCGCCAGACCAAAGCCGGGCAGTATCTGGTCCAGAATGAGCCGGTGCAATTCGTTGATGCGTGTCCAGCCCAGCTCACCCGAACGCACCCGCTGCATGGCCGGCTGATAGCCTTCGCGCCAGGCCAGCGCGAAGGCATTCGCGTCCACCTGCGGGTACAAGGCACCCACTTCGCGCACGATGCTGCCGTGCCAGTCAACCACGGTGCCAAAGATGTCAAAAGCCAGGACGCGCGGTGTGCTCAAGGGAGTCTCCTTCAGACCGTGAATGTCAACTGTGCATCAAACCCAACGGCGAACGCGCCGGCAGTACCCTTCATAAGCATCCCCAAAGCGTTCGCGCATCACGCGCTCCTCCGGCCCGATCTGGAACCGGTTGATATAGGCCACAAACGCCACGGGCCCAAGCAACGCCCAGGGCGACCAGAGGTACACCGCGCCTGCGGTGAGAAACAACAGCAACCCCACGTACATGGGATTGCGTGTCCAGCGGTAAATGCCCGAAGTCACCAACGCAGAAACGGCCCGTGGCTGCATGGGGTTGACCGTGGTGCGGGCCCGGTAAAAAGCCCACAGCCCCGACAGGTCGCAGCACACCCCCAGCACCACCAGCAAGGCCACCACACCCATGCGCCAGGTCGGCGGGGTCATCCCCGCCAGCCAGACCGAGCTGTTCCACATCAGAAATGCCAGCACCACGGCCACCAGCGGCGGAGGGACACGGGTTTCCAGGGCGTTCAGACCTTGCATGACCGCGCAGCTTACCAGTCCACCAGGCTCAGGCCAGCGGTGAAGGTGGTGCGTTTGACGTTGTAGTCCAGGAGGCTGTCACCGTAGCCGTAAAACAGCTGGGTGTGAAACCGCAGGCCGCTGTCGGCTTTGCCCACACTGCGCAGGTATTCCAGCCGGGTGGAACCGCGGCCCTGGCTGCGCAGCGAATGGCGCAGGCTCAAGCCCAGGGTGTGCAGCACCGTGTCGGCACCCACGCCGGTGTCAAAACTCCAGCGCCCCACCAGTTCGCCCCGTCCCACGTAGTTGCTGATATCGGGGTTGTCATCTTTGCCGGCGGGTTCGTCCAGCCGGCTCCAGACCTTCACTTGCAGGGTGAAACGGTCACCGTTGTCCGCGATCTTGTCGGCCGCGCCCATGAGGTAGGTGCGATTCCAGCTGCGCGACAGGGGCAGGCTCTGCCCGTTGGACTGGTGCACCAGGCCCACGCCTGACATGCGGTAAGTCCAGCCACCGGGCAGGCTCAGGAAGTGGGGAAACACGTAAGTGAGATCGGGCTCGTGGTCGGTGTTGCGAAATGGCCGCGAGAGCTCCCGGTTGAACAGCTGCCAATGGCTTTGCTGGGTGTAGCCAAACCAGAGGGAGTCCCGCAGCGGATCATCGCCGCGCCGCAGCAGCCCGCTGAACAGCTTGGTGCGCACACTGAGGTTGATCTTGACCTCACCGGGCTGGTACGGCGCGGCACGGGTTGCGGTGTGGTCGGCCGCCGGGCTGCCGGGCTGCCGGTTCACGGGGGTGCCCCCGGTCAGGCTGAGCGACACGGGGCGGTAGGCGCGCAGCTCGAACGTGTCGCGAGAGGTGGCGTGTTCAAGGTCCCAGAAACGGGTGATCTCGCTGGGTTGCGCGTCGGCGCGCTGGGCGGCGGACACGACGGGCGGCTCGGGTTCGGCCGAGACAGTCGCCTCCAGCGGTTGCGCCACAACGGGCGGGGCCTGCAGCACCAGCGGGTCGGCGAACTGCTTGGCCTTCTGATCGAAGCAGGCCAGACGCTCCGCATCCTCGACCACAGACGTGCAAGTGAGCCACTCGTTGGCATGGGCCGCCGAAGCCATCGTGAGCGAGGCCAGCGCGGCCAGGGGAAAAATTCGCATGGAGGCAACCAGAAAAGTGGCTTCAAGAAAGAAAAAAACGGGGGCCAGCTTCAGGCCGGGCCGGGACACACGGCTCGTGCGCCCTGCACCAGGCCCGGGAAGCGCATCAGACCACCTGCAACCGCACGCCGTCGGCTCCCGCCGCAACGATCTCACCCACCTCGGCCGCCGCGGCAAATCCGTGGCGTTCGAAAATGGCCAGAACTTCGTCCACCGACTCCGCCGCACACGCCACCAGCAGACCGCCGCTGGTCTGCGGGTCGCTCAGCAAGGCCTGGTCCACCGGCAACAAGGTCTCGCCCAGTTTCACTTCCTGGCCATAGGCCGCCCAGTTCCGCCCGGACGCGCCGGTCACCATGCCCTGGCCCGCGAGTTCGCGCACGCCTTGCAGCAGCGGCACACGGGCCATGTCGATGCGGATGGCCGCTTTGGCACCACGGGCCATTTCCAGCGCATGGCCTGCCAGGCCAAAACCGGTGATATCGGTCAGCGCGTGCACGCCGCCGAGCTTGGACAGATCGGGGCCCGGTGTGTTCAGCCGGGTGGTGTTGGCGATCATCTGCTCGTAGCCTTCTGTCGACAGCGCGTCCTTTTTCAGCGCCGCCGACAACACGCCCACGCCCAGTGGTTTGCCCAGGATGAGGCGGTCACCGACCTGGGCATCGGCGTTTTTCTTGACGTTTTTGGGGTGGATCAACCCGAGTGCCACCAGGCCATAGATCGGCTCCACCGAATCGATGGTGTGGCCGCCTGCGATCGGAATGCCGGCTTCGCGGCAAATGCTCTGGCCACCATCGAGGATCTTGCCGATGGTTTCGGTCGACAGCACATTCACCGGCATGCCCACCAGCGCCAGCGCCATGATGGGTGTGCCGCCCATGGCGTACACATCGCTGATGGCATTGGCCGCCGCGATGCGCCCGAAATGGTAGGGGTCATCGACGATGGGCATGAAGAAATCGGTGGTCGCGATCAGCGCCTGCTCGTCGTTGAGCTGGTACACCGCCGCATCGTCCGCTGTCTCGATGCCCACCAGCAGTTCCTTGGGGATCGGCATGGCACTCGTGCCTTTGAGGATTTCGCTCAGCACGCCGGGCGCGATCTTGCAGCCACAGCCACCGCCGTGCGAGAGGCTGGTCAGGCGGGGTTGGCCGGGTGTGGTGGGGTTCGACAGAGGCGTGGTCATGGTGAAAGATGTCCCAAACAAAAAACAAAAAATGGCTCAGGGGCTCAGACGATGACTGGCATCACGTCGCTTTGCCGGACGGCCAGGGCAAACCAGCCAGCGCCTGCACCAAAGCCGCCTGCTCAGCCGCCGGCTCGAACAACCTGGCGCGTTGCTCACATTGTGAATGCAGTCGGGCCATCAGGCCGCCGGGCTCGGCAATGCCCCTGCGGCAAACGCGCAGCAGCCTGGCCAGTCCTTCGGCATCGCCGGGTTCGAAGTACCCCGCGTAATCAGCGCCCAGCATGCCCACATTGCCATCGATGCGCGAGGCCAGCACAGGCGTGCCACTGAGCGCGGCTTCCATGATCACGTGAGCACCCCCTTCCATGCGGCTGGCATGGACCAGCAAATGTGCGCGCTGAATGCGCTGCCGCGTGGTGGCGTGCGGGAGCCCGCCCAGCCAGCGGTAGTGGTGGCAATCGGCCATGGTCGCCTCGGCGGCCCCGGCGAGCACCGGGTCCAGCGCACGACCGATGTGGTCCAGCCAGATGCCTTCATCAGGACGCAGCAAGCGGGCGGCATCGAAATAAGTCTGTGGTGATTTTTCTTCCCGCAGGTGGCCCACCATCAGCGCGCGCAGGTGGACCGTGGTCTTGGTGAGCGTCTTGCGCCGTGTGCTCGACTGCAGCACCACATGGCAGCGCGCTCGAAGATCGGCCGGCAAGGCCAGCGGCCCCTGGTCCTGCAACACGATCAACGACGCGGCGAGCCGGACCGAACGCTGGGCGCTGGCATCCGTCTGGATGTCGCGGTACAGATCGGTCCCGGTGAGCGCCAGCGCCAGGGGCTGGCCTGGCCGCTGCTGTGCCCAGGCCGCCACCGCATCCGCAGACCGCCGCGCATGCAAAGCCAGCAGGCCCTGGTCGGCGCGGTCTTCGGGCGAGTCACCCGTCCACGTCCGGGCCAGGCGCACCCGATAATGGCCCGACAGCAGCCGCGCCCAGCGTTGGGCCGTCTGCCAGTTGCCGTTGTTGGCATCGGCCAGCGCTGGTGTGACCAGACAAAGCAGGGGACGTGTGTTCATGGCGTTTTTTGATACACCCATTGTGGACGAAGGCTCACGCGAGGCCGCAGCCCTGCGCTGCGCCGGCAAAGCCGCGCTGGCCGACGCACTGCGCGACGCCCGCAAGCGCAGTCTCTCCTTGTTCGATGCCTATGAGGCGGCGCTGGGCCCCGGGTTGCGCGTCCCCCCGTCTCATGAACTCAACCTGCCCCTGTGGGAGCTGGGTCACATCGGCTGGTTCGCCGACTGGTGGATTGCCCGTTACCCCGAACTGGACAGGGGCACGGCAGCCGGTCCGGACGTGCCCCGCCGACCACCCCGGCGCCCGGGCACCGACGCGCTGTACAACTCCAGCGCGGTGGCACACGCCACGCGTTGGGCCTTGGCGCTGCCCGACGCCCAGGCCGTTCGTGGCGACCTGCAGGCCAGCCTCGACGACACCCTGGCCTGCCTGGAGCGGGCACCGGAAGACGATCAGGGCCTGTACTTTTTCCGCCTCGCGCTGTTCCATGAGGACATGCACACCGAGGCGGCCACCTACATGGCGCAGACCCTGGGGCTGAACCCTTTCGCCTGCGGTGCGCGCCCCCACCCGGAGACGTTCGCCCGCACGCCGGCCAAAGCCCTCCACCTGCCGGCCACGGTCTGGACCCTGGGCCGCGACGGGCCGGGCTTTGATTTCGACAACGAGCGCGCGCAAGACCAGCAGACCATCGCTGCACTCGAGATCGACAGCCAGCCCGTGAGCTGGGCGCAGTACCTGCCGTTTGTGGAAAGCGGTGCGGCCCATGCACGGGAACACTGGAGCGAGGCTGGCTGGCGCTGGCGGCAAGCCCAGACCTCGGCCTTCCCACGCTACCTGCGGCAAACGGTGCACGGCTGGGAAGGTCAGTGGTTCGGCAACTGGCAGGCGCTGGACATGCATGCGCCAGCACGCCACCTCACGGCCCACGAAGCCCGGGCCTGGTGCCATTGGGCCGAGCGCCGCCTGCCGACCGAAGCCGAGTGGGAAGCGGCCGCGCTCAGCTTGCCCGGTTTTCAATGGGGCACGGTGTGGGAGTGGACCGCCAGCGCGTTTGAGCCCTTCCCCGGCTTCGAGCCCCACCCCTACCGGGATTATTCGGCCCCGTGGTTCGATGGCCGGCCAGTGCTCAAGGGCGCGAGCCCAGCCACCGCGCCCCGCATGCGCCACGCCCGGTACCGCAATTTTTTCCCTGCCGATCGCAACGACATCGTCGCGGGGTTCCGCAGCGTGGCGGACCGGCCCGCAGACTGAGGCCGGGGGCCTCATGCGCTTGACGGCGTCATCGGATCAAGGGGCCACAGCGGCGGCCGTCAGGCCTTGCAAGGCCTTTTGCAGATTGGGCACCACCGCGCAAGAGTCCACACCGTGGCGCTGGGCAATCCAGGCCGGATCGTTGTAGCCCACCCAGACCTGCGAAGCCTCGTCTTGCCACACCAGGGCTTTGAGCGGCAAATCAATACCGACCGATTGGGCGCACTCCATGAAGGGTGTGCCGCCTTGCGGGTTGCCAAAAACCAGCACCTCGGTGGCGCGCAGGGTCTTGCCCACCTTGGCGGCACCAGCCGCGTGGTCGATGCGCGCAAAGATGTTGAGGCCTTTTTCCTTGGCCACCGCCTCCAGTTTGTCCATGGTGACCTTGGCGCTGTGCGGGCTTTTCACCGCTACCAGACCATCGGCCGCAGCGGCCAGGGTCACCACGCCAGACAGCGCTGCAACAGCACCCATTTTCAGCAAAGCATTCATGAATCCAACTCCTTGACATGTGGGCTGAGCCCATCGAAGAACCAACAAAGAAAACGGCGTCAGCACATCGCTGGCGCCCAGAAAACACCAAACCACGACGCATCGTCGGTCCAGTGAATGGGTGGGCCAAAGCCCGCAGTCTGCAGCAACTCCGAGAAACCGCCGGGCGTCCATTTCCACGAGTTTTCGGTGTGGATGCGCTCACCCGCCGCGAACCGGCGCTCACCGCCGGCCCAGCAAACGGTCTGCGGCGACTGCGCCTCCAGGTGCATTTCGATCCGGGACGCCGCTTCGTCAAAAAACGCCCGGTGCGTCCACTGCTCGGGCCGGAAATCAGCACCCAGCCAGCGGTTGACGTTCAGCAGCAGGTTGCGGTTGAAGGCAGCCGTCACGCCCAGGGCGTCGTCATAGGCAGGCTCCAGCACCGACAGCGGCTTGACCAGGTCCACCCCGATCAACACGCCACCGCCGGGGCCCCCGGCGTTGCACACCGCGCGCACCTGTCGCAGCAAAGCCAAGGCTTCGGCCGGCGAAAAATTGCCAATGCTGGAGCCCGGGTAAAACACCGCGCGTGGCGCCGATCCCAGTGCCCGATCTTTCAGCCAGGGGGCGGCTTGCTCGGGCAACACCAGCGACCGCGAAAAATCCAGCCCCAGGCCCAACATGGGCAAACCGGCGTGGCGCTGTTGCAAGGCGCCCAGGGCGTCTCGCAGGTAATCCACCGAGATGTCCACGGCCACATAGCCACCCGGGTTCAACTTCGGAAACAGGGCCGCCGCCTTGGCGCAGCTGCCTGCACCCAGGTCGATCAGCAAGCTGCCTTCGGGCATGCGGGACGCCATGTCTGCCCCGTGGGTCCGGAAGATGCCGGCCTCCGTGCGGGTGGGGTAGTACTCCGGCAATTCGGTGATGGCATCAAACAAACGCGAGCCCAGGGCGTCGTACAGAAACTTGGGCGCGATCTGCGCCCCAGGGCGACTGAGGCCCTCAGCCAGCTCGTCCCGAATGGCCTGGGCATCGTCCCGGTGGATCTGAATGAAGGCGGGCAAGGCGGGTGTTTTTGAAGACATATTGACGGAGCAGGCAAGCAGGAAAGAAGAACCACCTCGCCCGCACCGCCTGACGCGCTTCGGACACGCGCCGGGTGCAGAACAGGCCGGCTTTCGAGGCTCCATCGTATGGGTCGGACCAGTCCATCATTTCTTACAGGGACTTTCACCGGCAGCCCCACGCAGCGCCTGGAACGCGCCTCGCGGTTTAATAGAGGGTGGTTTGATGGTCGATCCGGGTTCTCGTGAGCCATGGAATGGGCCACCCAACCCGTCTCTCCATCCCCCTTTACCGGATACCCCCATGATGAAATTTTCCCTCTCCACCTCGGCCCGTGCACTCTTGACCTGTGCGGTACTGAGCCTGGGCACCCTGGCACAAGCCCAGCAAGTTTTCCGCGTCACCGCCATCCCCGACGAGTCCCCCACCGAGCTGGCCCGCAAGGCCGAGCCACTGATGAAGTACCTGGAGACCAAGCTGGGCATGAAGGTGGAGTTCACCCCCGTGACCGACTACGCCGCCTCGGTGGAAGCCCTGGCGAACAAAAAGGTCGACATGGCCTGGTTCGGCGGCTTCACCTTTGTGCAGGCCAATGTGCGCTCCGGCGGCAAGGTCATCCCGCTGGTGCAGCGCGCCGAAGACGAAGTCTTCAAATCGGTGTTCATCACCACCGACGCCGCCATCACAAAACTGGCCGACCTCAAGGGCAAAGACGTGAGCTTTGGCTCGCAGTCGAGCACCTCGGGTCACCTGATGCCCCGCAGCTTCATCATGGAAGCCGGCCTCAACCCCGACAAAGACTTCAAGCGCGTGGCCTTCAGCGGCGCACACGACGCCACCATTGCCGCCGTGGCTTCGGGCAAGGTGCAGGCCGGTGCCCTGAACATCTCGGTCTGGAACAAGTTCGTCGACGAGAAGAAAGTCGACACCAGCAAGGTGCGTGTGTTCTTCACCACCCCGTCGTACTACGACTACAACTGGTCGGTGCACGCCGACATGCCGGCCGCCACGCGCGAAAAGCTGCAAGCCGCTTTCCTGGCGCTGGACAAGTCCACGCCTGAGGGCAAGGCCATTCTGGAGCTGCAGCGCGCCTCCAAGTTTGTGCCCACCAAGGCCGACAACTACAAAGGCATCGAAGCCGCTGCACGCGGCGCAGGTTTGCTCTGATCGGGGTTCTGGCCCTTGAAGCTGCAACTTGAAGGCGTGGTCGCCAGCCATCCGGCGGCCCGCCCCGACGCCCCGCCCGCCCTGCGCGGGTTGAGCCTGACCATCGAGCGCGGCGAACAGGTCGCCGTGATCGGTCCGTCGGGCGCGGGCAAAACCACACTGCTGCAGGTGCTCGCCTGCGCACTGCCACCCACCTCGGGCCACGTCCGACTTGACGACGCGTCGCCCTGGGCTTTGCCGCGCTGTGCCCTGCAACGCCTGCGTGGCCGCCTGCTGCTGGCGCCGCAAGTGCCCCCGCTGCCGCCGCGCCAGCGCGTCATCACGGCCGTGCTGGCCGCCCGCCTGCCCGCCATGGGCTTGTGGGCCAGCCTGCGCTCGCTGTTTTACCCATCCGATATTCCGGCCGCCTTTGAGGCCTTGGAGCGCTTTGATCTGGGCGACAAACTGTTCGACCGCGTCGACCGGCTCTCCGGTGGTGAGCGCCAGCGCGTGGGCCTGGCCCGTGCCCTCGTGGCGCCCGCCGAACTCTGGTTGGTCGATGAGCCCCTGTCGGCGCTGGACCCGGCCCGCTCGCGCCTGGCCATGGAAAGTCTGGTGCAAGCGGCGAGCGCCCGCAGGGCGACCCTGGTCAGCACCTTGCACCAGGTCGATATGGCGCTGGCCCACTTCCCGCGCATCATCGGCCTGCGCGACGGGCAACTGGCGTTTGACCTGCCCGCCACCGAGGTGAGCACCGAGCGGCTGGCCCAACTGTACGACCAGTTTGAACACGAGCTGCGCGGCGACGCCCCGGCAGCAGTGCCCGACCCCCAACCCGTTGCACCCCAGCCCGCGGTGATGCACTGCAGATGATGAATCCCCCCTGCGTTGCTTCGCGCCGCCCCCCGAGGGGGGCGCAGCCTGCAGCCGGGCAAAGCCCGTTCTGCGGCTGCTGCCGGGTTGTGTCTCGGCCAACGGGCTCGCGACCATGACGACCGCTACCGCCCAGCCATCTCGCGCTCCCGACCGCGATCCGGCCTGGCTGAGTCGCCTGTTCTGGGGCATCGCCGCCCTGGTCCTGATGTGGCCGCTGCTGGTCGCCACCGAATTCAAACCCTGGCTGTTGTGGGAGCCCGAAAGCCTGCGGGTGAGCGGCAACTTCATCGCCAGCTTCTGGCCCCTGGCCCACGGCAGCGAGTTCCTGTGGCTCATGCTGGCGGAAACCTGGCGCACCGTGGCCATGGCCACCGCCGGCGTGACGCTGGCCCTGGTGGTGGCCATTCCGTTCACCTTGCTGTCCACGCGCACCCTGTCGATCTCGGCGCTCTCGGGTCGCATGGCGCGCGGTCCTTTCTGGTTGCGCCAGCTCGTGCGCTGGCTGCTCATCGTTTTGCGCAGCATCCCCGAACTGGTGTGGGCCCTGGTGTTCGTGCGGGTGGTCGGCCTGGGGCCCACCGCCGGTGTGCTGGCGATCGCCCTCACCTACGGCGGCATGCTGGGCAAGGTCTATGGCGAGATCCTGGAGAGCGGCGAAACCCACGCCACCGAGACCCTGCTGCGCAATGGCGCCGGCCGCCTTCAGGCCTTTTTCTATGGCCTGTTGCCCGCCAGCGCGGCCGAACTCACCAGCTACACCGTCTACCGCTGGGAATGCGCGATCCGGTCTTCCGTGGTGCTCGGCTTTGTGGGTGCGGGCGGCCTGGGCCAGCAGATCGACAACTCGATGAAGATGTTCAACGGCGGCGAAGTCGCCACCATGTTGCTCATCTTCATGGCGCTGGTGGCCCTGGCCGATCGGCTGAGCGCCTGGTTGCGCGAGGCGTTGGGGTGATGAGGACAGCTACCCCCCTGCGCTGCTTCGCAGCTTCCCCCCTCTCCTTCGGGAGGGGGAACGCACCCTGTGGCCTGGCAAAGCCAGTTCCACGGTGGATTCGGAACACCCCCCTGCGCTGCTTCGCAGCTTCCCCCCTCTCCTTCGGGAGGGGGGACCACGCCTGTGGCCCGGCAAAGCCGGTTCCACGGCGTGTGCTTGAAGCTGCACGTGCTCAGGAGATGTCATGAAGACGACGCCCGTTCTCCGCCAGGCACCGCCATTGCCGCCCCCCATCTGGGACGCACGCTGCAAGGCTTGCTGGTTCATGGCCGGCCTGCTGGCCCTGGTCATCGCCAGCTTCTGGTCGCTGGATCTGCAGTGGGGGCAGTTTCTGTCGTTGCAGGCGGCACGCGACATGGGGCGTTTCCTCGGGGAATTTTTCCCGCCTGACGTCTCACCCGACTTCCTCGCCAAGGTGGCCGTGGGCGCGTGGGAAACCCTGGCCATGTCGGCCTTGGGCACCGTGCTGGCCGCGATGGCCGGGCTGGCATTGGCCTTGCCTGCCAGCCGCCTGGTGGCCGGTGACACGGCCTTTGCACGCACCCCCACCCGCTGGTTGCTCAATGCCTTGCGGGCCATCCCCGAGCTGGTCTGGGCCGCCCTGCTGCTGATCTCCGCCGGCCTCGGCCCCTTCGCAGGCACGCTGGCGCTGGCCCTGCACACCACCGGCGTGCTGGGGCGCCTGTTTGCTGAGGCGGTTGAAAATGCCCCCACCGGCCCGGGCGATGCCCTCCGCGCGCAGGGCGTGGGCCAAGGCCGGGTATTTCTCTACGCCACCTTGCCGCAAATCCTGCCGCAGCTCATGAGCTACACGCTCTACCGCTGGGAAAACAACATCCGCGCCGCCGCCGTGCTGGGCGTGGTGGGCGCAGGCGGCCTGGGGCAATTGCTGGCCTTTCACATGGGCTTGTTCATGATGGGAAAAACCGCCACCATCCTCGGTGCCATGCTGGTCCTGGTGGCCATCGTGGACGCCGCCAGCCATTTGTCGCGCCGCCTGCTCACCCGCTAGTGTGGTGTTGCGTGCTTGATGGAACAAATAAAAGCGATGGATTTTTGGCCAGGACAAGGCGCAAACCACAGCAATAGCACCGCTATTGCGCGGATTTGCAACGAAGTCATGGTCAAAAAGACGCGGTTTTATGTTCCAGATAGCGCGCAACACCACACTATGACCTGTTCACTTACGCCCCATCACAACATGCCCTTGCTCACCGTTACCCAAGCCTGGTTTGTGCTGGCCATCGCCATCCTCATGGAAGTGGGCGGCACCACCAGCATGCGCCTGGCCGAAGGCTTTACCCGCTTGACGCCTTCGTTGATGATGGTGGTGTTTTACGCCATGTCTTTTGCCCTCAACACCATGGTGATCCGGGTGCTGGGCCTCAGCGTCACCTATGGTGTGTGGTCGGGCGTCGGCACGGTGCTCACCGCCATGATCGGCATTTATTACTTCAAGGAGCCCGCCACCGCCGTCAAGATGGCGAGCATCGGGCTCATCGTGATCGGCGTGATGGGCCTGCACTCGGCGACCCGCGTGAGCACTTGAACTTCTGAAGGCAGGGACATGGACCCCAACCAGATCTCCATCGACCGCTACCGCGACAAAGCCGCCGGCTACGACGCATCGGCGGAGTTCACCATGCCGCTGCGCAAACGCACGATTGCCCTGCTCGAATTGCAGGCCGGGCAATCGGTGATCGACGTCGGCTCGGGCACGGGCCTGAGCTACGCCTTGTTGCGCGAGGGGGTCGGCGAATCCGGTCAGGTCTGGGGTTTTGAGCAAAGCCCCGAGATGTTTGCCGTGGGCCAACAACGCGTGCAGCGCGAGGCCTGGCCCAATGTGTGGCACGTCAACCAGCCCGCCGAAACCGTGGAACTGCCCGGCCCCGCCGACGCCGTTCTGTTCAACTACACCCACGACATCTGCCGCACCCCCCATGCCGTGGCCAACATCATGCGGCAGGTCAGACCCGGCGGCCGCGTGGCCATGGCCGGCATGAAATTTTTCCCCTGGTGGACCGGGCCCCTCAACCTGCTGGCCTGGCTGAAAAATCGGCCTTACAACGCCAAAGCGGCCGACCTCTGGGAGCCCTGGAGCCACGTGGCCGCCGAGTGCGAAGCCTTCGAGTGGCGCAGCACCCAGTGGGGCATGGGCTACATCGCCAGCGGCGTCAAACGCAAGGAGCCGTCATGACATCCCCCTCGTCCAGAGCCGCACAGCCGCACGCGCTTGCCGCAGCGTTCTCTGCCGTGCGCGCACAAACCATGGCCCTGGCCGCGCCGTTGTCCGAAGCCGACTGCCAGGCCCAGTCCATGCCCGACGCGAGCCCGACCAAATGGCATCTGGCCCACGTCACCTGGTTTTTCGAAACCTTCATCCTCGAGCGTTTCGAGTCCGGGTTTGAAGCGTTCGACCCCGCCTTCCGGGTGCTGTTCAACAGCTACTACCAGACCGTGGGAGAACAACATCCGCGCCCCCAGCGCGGCCTGATCACGCGCCCCGACCTGGCACAGGTCAAAGCCTACCGTGGCGACGTCGACCGCCGCATGCTTGCCCTGCTGCGGGGGCCGGTCGACGCCGAGCTCACCGAGCTGCTCACGCTGGGGCTGCACCATGAGCAACAGCACCAGGAACTGCTGCTCACCGACATCAAACACCTGCTCGCCCAGAATCCGCTGGATCCGGTCTACAGCGCCCACTGGCCCCTGTGCAGCGTGACCAGCGTGCCCCTGGGCTGGGTCGCTTTCGACGGCGGTGTGGTCAACATCGGCCATGCGGACGAGGGCTTTGCCTTCGACAACGAGTCGCCGCGCCACCCCACTCTGCTGCAGCCCTTCTCACTGAGCAACCGCCTCATCACCCACGGCGAATGGCTGGCCTTCATGCGAGCCGGCGGTTACCAGGACCCTTGCTGGTGGATGTCCGCCGGCTGGGACTGGGTGCAGAGCCAGCGCGCCCAGGCACCGCTGTACTGGCAAACCGACGGCGCTGGCGGCTGGACCACCTTCACCCTGCACGGTCGTGCCCCGGTGGATCCCCACACGCCGGTGTGCCACGTGAGCTGGTTCGAGGCCGATGCCTACGCCCGCTGGCGCGCAGCCCAGGACGGGCTGCCGATTCGCCTGCCCACCGAGGCCGAATGGGAACACGCTGCCCTGTCCCTGGGGCCAGACGGGCTCACCTCAGGCAACTTCCAGGACAACCGGGCCTTGCACCCCCTGCCCCTCACCCGCGCCCAGGCCGCCCAGTTGCAGCAAATGGGTGGCGATGTCTGGGAATGGACCGGCAGCAGCTACCTGCCCTATCCCGGCTACCGCGCCTGGGCGGGCGCCGTGGGCGAATACAACGGCAAATTCATGGTCAACCAGATGGTGTTGCGCGGCGGCTCCTGCGCCACGCCCCGGTCACACATCCGCGCCAGCTACCGCAACTTCTTCCCCACCGATGCCCGTTGGCAGTTCAGTGGTGTGCGCCTGGCCTGCGACGCCTGAAGACCCCAGGTAAAGACCCGCTGCAGGAGCCCCCTGTCGCGCGGGGTACCACGCGCCCGCCCCGGGGCTGACAGACTGCGCCCATGAACACCGAGACCCCACCACCGACCACCCTGCGCCTGTACGGCGCCGAGATCAGCTACTTCAGCGCCAAAGTCCGCGCCTACCTGCGCTGGAAGGGCTTGCCATACGAAGAGGTCGTTGCCAACCGCGCCGTGTACCAGCAGATCATCGTGCCCCACATCGGCTTCCCCGTGATTCCCGTGGTGCACACACCCGACGGCACCTG